>NZ_JBQCYD010000030.1:12868-26146 GCF_052088025.1 Senegalia sp. (in: firmicutes)
TATATTTTTTCCTATAGGATTCTCATCTAAAAATATATCTTTATTAATCTCACTTTCAAGTATTGCTATCTTTGTTTTACTTTCTAAATCTAGATAATTAAAGCCTCTTCCATAATTTATTTTCTCGCTTCCCTCTTCAAAAAATATATTATTTCTTCCCTTAATATTAATATCTTGCATAGTCTCATTATTAGAAGAAATAGACACCTCTTTTGTAATAGTAGGTGAAATACCTTCTATATTATCTAAATCTCTCAATCTATCTAGATCATTATCACTTAATCCTTGTTTTAATGGAGTTCCTGGAGCTTGAATAGTTATTGTATTTGCTCCTAAACTAGATACTTGATTGGTAATTTCATCAGTAGCACCTTGTACTATGGTTATAAGTGATATTATAGAAGCAACACCTATAACTATGCCAAGTATTGTCAAAAATGACCTTACCTTATTACTTTTAATATTATCCCATGACATTTTTATACTATCTTTTATCATAGAATTCACCACTTTCTGTTATATTGCCATCTACTATATTTAGCAATCTATTACCATATTTAGCTATATTCTTATCATGAGTTATCATGATTATTGTTCTACCTTCATCGTTAAGCTCTTTAAATAATTCTAAGATTTTTATTCCAGTTTCTTGATCCAATGCTCCTGTAGGTTCATCTGCTAATAATATTGAAGGTTCAGTTGAAATAGCCCTAGCTATAGCAACTCTTTGTTGCTGACCTCCAGATAATTGTGTTGGTAAATTGTTGATTTTATCTCCCACTTCAATACCTGATTTTATTTCAACATTTACGCCATCAGTTATTCCTAATTCTATTTTCTTTTCTTCTATCTGATTATCTTCTTTAATATTTACATAAGCACTATTGTCATTTTTAAATTCTATAGCACTCAATAGTATCTTTATTTTTAGGTTCAATGCTTCCTGAAAAATTATAATAAGTAGTTATATCTCCTTCTTCTACCTCTATTTCTTCTCCACTTATTTCCTTTTCTCCTGTAAATCTAAAAATCAAAAATATAATTAAAGATATAGTTGCAATCCCTACTCCCCATTTTAAAATACTTTTTTTATTCATTTTTTCAGCCTCCAATTTTAACATCTATTAAATCATTCTACCCTATTTTTAATATTTACAAACAAGCTATATTTTAATTTGGTGGTTTTATATTTTGATATTAGGGGTATAATTTATTTAAGATTAAAATGAAAGGATTGATTTTGTGAATATATATGATATAGAAGTAAATACTATCAATGGAGAAAAAGTAAAACTTGAAAAATTTAAAGAGCATGTGATTTTAATTGTAAATACTGCATCTGAATGAGGTCTTAAAGATCAATTCGGTGAATTGGAAGAATTATACCAAAAATACAAAAGTCAAGGATTTGTAGTATTAGCATTCCCTTGTAATCAATTTAAAAATCAAGAACCTCTTTCAAATGAAGAGATAAAAACAAATTATCCAAATAATTATGGAATTACTTATCCTGTTTTTGAGAAATTAGATGTGAATGGAAAAAATCAACATCAATTATATGAATTCTTGAAGAAAGAACAAGGTGGACTATTAGGTAAAAACATAAAATGGAATTTCACTAAGTTCTTAGTTGATAAAAATGGTAGCGTAGTAGATAGATATGCACCCCAGACTAAGCCAAAAAGCATAGAAAAAGATATTGAAAAATTATTATAATAAAAGGAGAAAATGAAATGAGTATAGGAAAATTAATAATTAAGATAATAGTAGCGGCACTTGTTATAGCAATTACAGCCTTCTTCGTGCCAGGCATGTCAAATGAAGGCGGAGTATGGTCCTTAGTACTTGCTGCAATAGTTATAGGAGTACTTGATTGGTTAATATTAAAATTAACTAAAATTGATGCTTCACCATTTGGTAGAGGAATAGTGGGCTTCATTGTAGCAGCTGTTATTTTGTATATTACAGGTATGATTGTAGATGGATTTACAGTGACAATATTTGGAGCTATAATAGGAGCACTTATACTTGGTATAGTAGATGCATTTATACCAGGTGATAAAAAAGTTATGTAAATTAAAAAAAGTTGAAATGATATCAATGATATCATTTCAACTTTTTTAATATATTTATTTATTGATTTTCTTTTTCAACTAATTTATTTACTAAATCATCATCTGCTAAATTTGGGATAGTTATATGACTACTACCTTCAAATTTTTCATTATATTCTTTACATGTTTCTATTGAGTTTTCATTTCTAGCCCAACTTCTTCTAGCCACTCCTCCCATTACATCCCAAGGAATAGAAGTTCTTAGTATTTCATCTACTCTTTCACTTCCATCTAAAACCATTCCAAAGCCACCATTTATAGATTTACCTATACCAACACCTCCGCCATTATGAAGTGCAACCAAACTCATTCCACGAGCTGCATTTCCAGCAAAGCATTGTGTTGCCATATCAGCCATTATATTACTTCCATCTTTTATATTAGCAGTTTCTCTAAAAGGTGAATCTGTTCCTCCAGTATCATGATGATCACGACCTAGCATTACAGGGCCTATTTCATTGTTTCTTACCATTTCATTGAATTTAAGAGCTATGTCACGACGACCTATTGCATCTTGATATAATATTCTTGCCTCAGTACCTACAACTAAAGCATTTTTTTCTGCATCTTTTATCCACATATAATTATCCCTATCTTGACCGCGTCTGTTAGGATTTATTATATCCATAGCTGCCTTATCAGTCTTAACTAAATCTTCATGTTTCCTACTTAGACATACCCATCTAAATGGCCCATATCCATAATCAAATAGCATAGGACCCATGATATCCTCTACATAAGATGGAAATATGAAGCCTTCTGATTCATCCATACCATTTTTAGCAATAGTTTTATCACCAGCATCAAAAATAGCTTTCATGAAACTATTTCCATAGTCAAAAAAGTAAGTTCCTCTATTAGATAATTCTTGTATTAATTTAAAGTGATGTATTAAAGATTCATCTACCATATTAATGAACTTTTCTTTATTTGTATATAAAAGCTCAGTCCTTGCTTCAAAAGTTAATCCTTTAGGACAATAACCCCCATCATAAGGAGCATGACATGATGTTTGATCCGATAATAAATCTATCTTTATATCATTATCAACTGCATATTCTAATAATTCTATAATATTTCCTTCATATGCATAGGCAATTGATTCTTTGTTTTCAATTGAATTTTCAACATTTTTAAAAAGCATATCTAAATCATCAAATGATTTATCTATCCAACCTTGCTCAAGTCTTGTATTTATTCTAGATTTATCTACTTCAGCTATTATAGAAACTGCATTTGCTATTTTAGCAGCTTTGCCTTGAGCACCACTCATACCACCAAGCCCTGAAGATACAAATAAATATCCCTTTAAATCTTCATCATCAGGTATATTTAATTTTAACCTACCAGCATTTAGTATTGTATTATAGGTACCATGAACTATTCCTTGAGGTCCGATATACATCCAACCACCTGCTGTCATTTGTCCATAATTTGCAACTCCCATAGCTTGAGCTTTTATCCAATTCTTTTGATCATCAAACATACCAATCATTAAAGCATTTGTAATAATTACTCTAGGACTTGTTTTAGAAGATTCAAAAACTCCTAGAGGGTGGCCTGAAGCTACTACAAGGGTTTGTGTATCAGTTAAATTTTCTAAGTACATTTTAATAAGTCTATATTGCATCCAATTTTGAAATACTTGACCTGTTTCTCCATAGGTTACAAGTTCATAAGGATAAAGTGCTACATCAAAATCTAAATTATTATCAATCATTACTTGAAAAGCCTTTCCTTCTATACATTTACCTTTATATTCATCTATAGCTTTGCCATAAATTTTTCCTTGTGGCCTATATCTATAACCATAAATCCTACCATGAGTATAAAGTTCATCTAAAAATTCAGGAGCTAAATCTTCATGTAACTCTTGTGGAATATATCTCAATGCATTTTTAAGGGCTATTTTAATTTCATTTTCTGTCAATGTAAGTTCTCTTGCAGGTGCTCTTCTTATCCCTTCTATAAATTCACACTTATCAGGCAAAATATTTGATAATTTTATTTCCATATTTTTTCCTCCTTATAATAACTTTCCAACTTTTTTTCTATCTCAATTATAAAACTTTCATCTTTAATTATTTCTTCCATTTTTTCAATATCTTCATTCATTATTCTATCTTCTTTTAAGACCGATATCTCACTTCTAACTAAATTATAGGCTACTTCAGATCCATTTCCTAATCCATTATTTCCTCTTAAATCAATAGCTTGAGCCGCTGTTAGTATTTCCATGGCAATAACTTTTCTAGAGTTATTTAATATATCTCTAGCATGCCTAGATGCAATAGTACCCATAGATACATGATCCTCTTGATTAGCAGAAGATGTAATGGAATCAACGCTTGCAGGATGAGCTAATACTTTATTTTCTGATACTAAAGATGCTGCAGAATACTGTACAATCATAAATCCAGAATTGAGTCCCCCTTTTTCAGTTAAAAATGCTGGAAGACCTGAACTTAAAGAAGGATTTACCAATCTTTCCAGTCTTCTTTCAGATATATTAGCAAGCTCAGCTATTCCAATAGAAAGAAAGTCAAAAGTAATAGCCATAGGTTGACCATGAAAATTACCTCCAGATATAACTTGTTCTTCTTCTGTAAATATTAGAGGATTATCTGTAGCTGCATTCATTTCAATTTCTATTTTTTCTTTTGCATATCTAAAACAATCCTTACTAGCACCATGAACTTGTGGTATACATCTTAAAGAATATGCATCTTGAACTCTAATTTCACCTTGTCTTGTAGTCATTTTACTCCCATCTAATAGTGATAAAAGATTTCTACCAGTATCTATTTGTCCTATATGTCCTCTTGCTTTATGGACCTTTTCATCATATGCATCTATTATTCCATTTAATGCTTCATTTGTAAGAGAGGCAGAAATATCAGAAAGTTTACTTAAATTCAGGGCATCATATATTGTAAGGGCTCCAACAGAAGTCATAACTTGAGTTCCATTTATAAGTGCAAGACCTTCTTTAGATGTCAATTCTATAGTATCAATACCCGCCTTATCCATAGCAATTTTACCATCTAATCTTTCACCCTTATACATTGCATACCCTTCACCAAACATCACAAGTACCATATGGCTAAGAGGAGCTAAATCTCCACTTGCTCCTAGCGAGCCTTGCTCAGGTATGATAGGATGTACCCCTTTATTTAGCATTTCCATCAAGGTATTTACAGTAGATAATCTTATCCCAGAATATCCTTTAGAAAGTGCATTTATTCTAAGTAGCATTACTCCTCTTACAACTTCCTCATCAAAACCTTTTCCTACTCCACATGAATGACTTATTATCAAGTTTTTTTGAAGTTTTTTTGTATCTTCTTTAGAAACAATAACATCACTAAACTTTCCAAAGCCTGTGGTAATTCCATACACTACCTTTTCTTCTTCTACATACCTATCTACTAACTCCCTAGATTTATTCATGTTTTTTATAGACTCTTCAGATAATTCTATTTTTTTATTATTTCTTACAACATCAATAAATTGTTCTAAGTTTAAATTTTCTCCATCAATTATTATGTTTTCCATATATATGCCTCCATTACTATATATTTTTCTATAATTCATTTTATCATAAAAATAAAGATATTATAATAAAAATCATCACATTAAAAATAAAAGACCTCAAAATCAAGGTCTTTTACACTTTATTATTATTTATTTTCTTCTTCCCATTTTTTATATGTTTCTTCATTATAAGGGATTTCTATTTCACCATCAATTATCTTTTGTTTTATATCTTCAACTTCTTTTAATATTTCTTCTGATACATTCTTATCAGATGTAGGAGCAATTCCAACGCCTCCATCTTCTAATCCATAAGAAATAGTTTCTCCACCAGGATAATTATCATTCTTTAAAGCTTCTGCTAAATTGTACATAGCTTGGTCTACTCTTTTCATAGCTGAAGTTAATACATTTTCAGGAGCTAGATCACTTTGATCTCTATCTACTCCAATTACCCATTTATCTTGTTCTTTAGCTGCTTCTATAACTCCATCTCCTACTCCACCTGCTGCATGGAATACTATGTCAGCACCATCTTGATACATTGAATTTGCTATAGCTTTTCCTTTTGCTGCATCTGTAAATGATTCAGCATATTGGTTTAATAATTCTGCTTCTTTATTAGCATATTTTACTCCGGCTGCATATCCATAGTCAAAACTATCTATTGCTGCACCCTTTATTCCTCCAATAAAACCAACCTTATTAGTTTCAGTCATCTTACCTGCTATATAACCAACTAAAAATGAACTTTGTTCCGCTTTAAATAATACTCCAACTACATTTTCAGGTGTTTCTTCATATGCAAAATCAATTATAGCATATTTTTGATCTGGATTTTTTTTGGATTCTTCTGCTATTGCATCAGCCATTTTATAACCAACACCAAAGATCAATTCATTTTCTTCATCCAAAAGAGTTTCAAGGTTTGGAGCATAATCAGAATCTTTACTAGATTCCTTATAAGAAACTTTGATTCCAAAATCTTCCTCTACTTTTTCAAGTCCTTCCCATGCAGATTGGTTAAATGATGCATCACTTACACCACCTGTATCAGTTACCATTCCAATTTTAAGGTTACTTTTACTACCTTCAGAACTTTCATTTTCTTTTTCATTATTTTCATTATCAGTATTGTCAGCCCCTGGTGTAGAACATCCCACAAATGCTGTAAATACTAATGATAATATAAGAATTAAAGATAAAATCTTCTTTTTCATTGAATACCTCCTATTATTTTTATATGTTTTTTTAAAATATTTATTTATTATAGCACAATATATATACTAGGTAAATGAAAAAAATACCATCCTGAATTCAGGATGGTATTTTTCATATAACTATAACTTCTTCAAACCCATTTTTCAGTGCCAGCATTTTAAGTTCTTCCATTTCTTCATCATTAGGAACTCTAAAATCCTTATATTCTTCCCTAACACCTATAGGCCTGTATTTAATTAACTTATATTTTATATTATTTTTTTTAATATAGTCTATTAAAAGATTTGCTATACTTTTAATAGTTTCTTTATTAGATAAAAATTCAGGTACTATAACTGTTCTAATTTCATAAAGTTTTCCTACCTTAGCTAGATACTCTGCATTTTTAAGCACCATATCATTATATTTTCCTGTTAGCTTCTTATGTTCTTCCCTATCATAAGCTTTTATATCTAGCATTACACTATCAGTGTATTTCATAAGTTCATTATCTTTAGAAAAATCATGACTTCCATTAGAATCAATCATAGTTGATAAATTATATTTTTTTACTTCTTTAAATAATACTGTGATAAAATCAGCATTTAAGGTACATTCCCCACCTGATACCGTTATACCTCTAATAAAAGATTTATATTTTTTTATTTCAGAAAGTATATCTTCTATGCTCATCATTTTAGTATCATTTGTACTTGCATTTACTATAGTTTCAGGATTATGACAATACATACAATTGAAATTACACCCTTGAAAAAATATAGCCATTCTATTTCCTGGACCATCTACTACACTTGAATTTATTATTTTGCTAATAATGGCTTTTTTCATAGTTATTTTCTTACTTTTCTTTCTAAGATTTTATTGTTCTTTACAGAACCTAAACCTAAGGCTACAGTATCATGTTGAATAGCTTCACCTTTATCCAGTTTTTCCATATCAGATTTTTTAACTAAATATCCAGTAATTCTTATAACATCACTATCTGAAGAATATGTTGAAAAATATCTTAATCCTTCATTAAATGAACCTTTTATAATATCTAATATACTATCTAAATTCCTATTTGCAGTAGAATCAAATGGGAAAATATCTCCTGTTCCTGATGGAAAATATTTATGGAATTTAGATGCTTGCAATAAATGATTAGATAATTCTGGTTCTTCTCCTATTGGTATTCTTGTAGCAGGACTAACATTACTATCAGAATCTAGTCCTACTTGACCATGTAATAAGAAATTACCTTTTGAAAATACACAATAAGGATTTTTATGTCTTTTTACTAGTTTATCTATTAATTCCATTATTTCTATTGCAAGATTATCTGCTTGTTCACTTTCGCCAAATCGACCATCTTTTCCTTCTTTTTCAAGTAATATATTCACACATTCAGCCATACCTACCATACCAAACATACCTGTGAAATTATCTCTGTTTATAAAACTTTCTTTTGATAAAAAATCATGTTCAAAGAATTTACTTTCTTCAACTAAAAATTTAATTCTATTATCCATATAACTAGCCATAAGTTCTATGGATTTTGGAAGTTCATTTTGCATGAAATCTTCCTTAGAATTTGAGTTTTCAGCAACCTTCTTTAAAATTAATCTACTAAGTGTATATGCACCTCCAGCAATCTTAAGTCCATTATAGCAAGATGCAATTGCATAATCTCCATCAAATTCTTTTTTGTACATTTTATCATTTGCAAAGCTAGGTTTTGCACAATTTAAAGCAGTTTTTATGCTTTCTTTTGCAAAATCATCTGAAGTTATATCTTCATTATATTTTAAAGTAATATTTGGAGTAGAGTTTTGAAGTTCTCTTTCTACTTCAAGTATGATTCTTCCTGCTAAAGTATCCTTTGGTCCAATATTAGCATGACAAAAAGAATCTGAAATTGTTCTATCAATATGATTTAAAAAATTCTTTATAGCTTTTTTGGCTTCTTTTTCATCCTCTATAAAAGGATCTAAAAGATAATCTATATTTCCAATATACACTGGAAAATGAGTTACAGATGGAACATGTTTATAGAAAATCAACAATGTATTGATTGCTTGATTTAAATCTGTAGGAGGGTCTAATCTCAGAAACTCACATCCCTCTTTCATAAGTTTTTCATAATCAGGAACTATATATCTTGGTGCATAAGGAGCATCTCCTTCACCTAAATCACAAATTGTACCTTCATCAAATAGCTCATTAAAACCTTCTGGTATTTCTAAGGTATATATAAGATTTTCTGCTTGTTTTGCCAGACTCATCATTTTTTGTTCATGTGTTAAACTTGTACTTTTAACTATATCTAGCATTTCATTTTGTTTTTCTAATAAATTAATGTCTGAGCTTTTCATAATAAAACTCCCTTCAAAATTATATTTATATAATATATATACCCTTATTATATCATATAATTTACATATATATTTGTTCTACTTCAAAGTCATCATTTAATTTAATGTAAAATGATAATAATTCTTTTAAGGCATATGCAGGAACTGGACCTACAAGCTCTGTAGAAACTATATTTATATTATATCTTGAAAGTTCTGATTTAATAGTTTCATAAACTCTATGAATTGGAGTTTCTTCATAATTTGTAAGATTCATTGAAATTTGAACCTGTCTTTTTTCAGGTATATCAAGAGCTATGGCTCTAACATGTTTATATCCACCCTTGGCACCACGAATAGCCTTTACAACCTTTTTTACTGTTTCCTTATCTTCTGTATCTAAATTTATATTAAAGGCAATAAGGGCAAATCTTACACCAGTGACAGTTGCTCCGTATTTAGAGTTAAACTCAAATGGACCTTCATCTGGCATCCAATTTTCATCCTTTAATTTTTCTTCTAATGCCTCGTATTGGCCTTTTCTTATTTTAACTAGACTCTTTCTATCATCCCTTGTACTTGCATCTTCATAATAATATACAGGTACTCCAAGACCCCCTAGATATTTTCCATATTCTTTAGAAATCTCTACAGCTTCTTCTATTGAAACATCCTTTACAGGTATAAATGGTACTACATCTATTGCACCCATTCTTGGATGACTTCCTTTGTGAGTAGCCATATCAATTAATTCAAGTGCCTTTTTAGATAATCTTTTAGTGCCTTCTAAAACTGCTTTAGGCTCTCCCTTATAAGTGAAAACCGTTCTATTATGATCCTTATCAGAATTTTTATCAATAAGTTCTAAATCATTATTTTTCATTAAATCTTCTCTTATCTTTTCAATGTTTTCAAGATTTGTACCTTCACTAATATTAACTTCTGCAAGTAATACCTTCATCTAAACATCTCCTTATAGAATAATTTATTTTAAAATATTTTACTTATTATATTTTTTATTATAGCATATTTTCCAAAAAGAATTTAAATATTAAAGAAAATAAAGAATGTTCAATTATAAATCTTAAGATTTATAATTGAACATTCTTTCATCTATTAATAGCATATTGATTAAAATATTTTGTCTTTTTAAGTGCAACTCCTATTGGTATAAACAATAATGCCCCGCCAAAAACTTGAATTAAATTTGCTGGAATACTTGTAGCTGAAACTATAAAACTACCTTTCATAATTCCACCAGCAATAAAGTATCCAAATACCATCCAAATTCCTCCAACTACTAGAGCTAGACTATTTCTAATATTTATTAATTTTTCACTTTCACCATCTGAAATTAATCCTACTACATATCCCATGATTCCTTTGATTATAAGAGTCGGTATTATCCAGTGAGTATAGCCTAAAAGCAAATCAGCCATAGCAGAACCTATTCCCCCAGCAACTGCACCTTTCTTTCTCCCAAATATTATTGCCGATAGAAATATCATACTATCACCTAAGTGAATATACCCTTCTGTTGAAATAACAGGCACCTTAATCATCATAGTAGCTACAGCTACCAATGCTATTAAAAGTCCTAAAATAGTTAAATCATGAATCTTCTTAGTTTGTAAGTTTTTTTCCACAATTATTACCCCCTTAATGATAAATAAATATTCTTTATATTGATTTTATTTTATCATTAAAGTGTATGGGTGTAAATCCTATTTTAGTTATTTAAATAGAAGTGTATCGGTACAATTCAAAAGTACATAACAAATAAAAATATGCTCCCTAGTGTTTATAAGAAAGGGAACATATTAATATTTAGATTTTATTTATTTATTTGCCTCATAATTACAACTCTTATTATCAGGACCTGCATGTGGACATCCTATGCATTTTGCTCCTCTTTTTTTCTCTTTAACTATTTTAGAAATGGATAAGCCAATAATTGTTAAAATTATTAAAGCCACTATTATATTTATTATCATATTACGATGCCACCTCCTTTAGTTGTAGTTCTGATTTTTGATTTCCTTTTCTAATAAGATACACTACATATCCTATCATTATTGATACAGCAATAGCTCCTGGAATAAATCCACTCCCTAAAGCACCAGTAGTTAAAAATGTACCTATTTGATAAGTAAAGAATGATAAGATATATCCCATTCCAAATTGAAAGCCTATAGCTCCAAAGAGCCATTTTTTATCTTCCATTTCTGCATTCATTGCACCAATTGCAGCAAAGCAGGGTGGTGTAAATAAATTAAATACCAGATATGAAAGAGCGGCTACTGTAGTTAATCCCATAACAGATGCAACACTATCAGCTCCTGCAACAAGTTCAAATTCTTCAGTATCAATAAAATTTGTTATTGAATATACTACAGCTAAGGTACCAACTACATTTTCTTTTGCAATAAAACCTGTTATTGCTGCTGCTGCTAATTGCCATGTTCCAAAACCTAATGGAATAAGAAGTAATGCAAATGGTGATGCAAGAGATGCTAATATACTTGTATCTTGTGCTGACTGTGCAACAACTTGTAATTTCCAATTAAAGGTCTGCATAATTTGTATTGCAGCATTACATAAGAGTATTATAGTACCTGCTTTTATAATAAAAGCTTTTGCACGAGAAAACATTGAAACAGTAGCTCTTTTTATACTTGGAAACCTATATTCTGGTAATTCCATTATAAAAAATGATCTCTTATTTTTTTCACCAGTAATTCTAACTATAATCAAAGCACTTATAATAATTATTATTATTCCCATAAAATACATGGAAGTTCCAACCCAAGCTGCATTTTCAAAAAACACACTAGCAAATAATGCAATAACTGGTAATTTAGCTCCACAAGGCATGAAAGGAGTTAACATTGCTGTTGTTCTTCTTTGTCTTTCATTTTTTATAGTTCTAGTTGCCATTATACCTGGAATAGCACATCCTGTACCTATAACCATAGGTATAATAGATTTACCTGAAAGTCCTACACGTTTAAAGAATCTATCCATAAGTACTGCAACTCTTGCCATATATCCACAATCTTCAAGTAAGGCCAGCAAGAAAAATAATACCATTATAAGAGGTAAAAATCCAACTACAGCCCCTACTCCACCTATAATTCCATCTAGTAGTAATGAACTTAAAATAGGAGAGACATCTTCACTTATCATTCCTTCTACAACTGCATATAATCCATCAATCCAGCCTACTAATGTATCAGCTAGAAATGGTCCTAAATATTCTTGGCTAATAGCAAATACCGCCCACATTATAAGTGCAAAAATCGGTATACCAATCCATTTATGTGCTAAAACCCTATCTATAGAATCCTGAATGGTTTGTTTATTGCTAGTTGCTTTCTTGCTTTCAACTTTTTCAACTATTTTATTTACAAAATTATAACGTTCTTTATCATTATTTTTGACAGATTCAGTATCTTTTAAATTAATATATTTATAATCAAACGGTGGTTTTTGATTTTCACCTTTAACTTTAACAGCTTTAGTGATTAATTTATCTAAATTGTTGTTTTGAGTTTTAGTTGATACTGTTTTTACTACGGGACAACCTAAGTACTTACTTAATTTATCTACATCAATTATAGTATTTTTTTTATCATTTATATCACTTTTATTAAGTGCCACTACTACAGGTATATCTAATTCCATAAGCTGAGTTGTAAAGAACAAACTTCTACTTAAATTAGTTGCATCTACTATGTTAATTATTACATCTGGATTTTCGTTGTTGACAAAATCACGTGTAATAGATTCTTCAGATGTAAATGGTGACATAGAATATGCTCCTGGTAAATCTACTGCTGTAATATCAATACCAGTTTTATTTAAGCTCTTTTTAATATTGCCTTCCTTTTTATCTACTGTAACTCCCGCCCAGTTTCCCACATGTTCAATTCTACCTGTGATAGCGTTAAAAGTAGTAGTCTTTCCACTATTGGGGTTTCCTGTTAATGCTATTTTCATAATTTTCCTCCTAAGCTTTACTTATATAGCTCGTTGCAGAACTCTACAACTCGCATATTTACTACGTTTATTTACAT
>NZ_JBQCYD010000031.1:0-25735 GCF_052088025.1 Senegalia sp. (in: firmicutes)
TTCTATATAAAGAAACATAGTATTTATGCGAGTTGTAGAGTTCTGCAACGAGCTATAATTAAATAATAAAAGGAGGAGTTAAAATGTTTAAAATGAAAAATTTAAAGAAATATTTATTTGTAAGTGTTTTATTGGTTGCTGTATCAATCTTCGCAGCTTGTGAGGAAGATTCTACATCTCAAGAAAGTACTAGTGATGAAACATCAGATAGCTCTGAAGTAAAGGAAGAAAATGATAATAAAGATGAGAAGGAAAAAGAAGAGCAAATATATAAAATAGGTGATACGGTAAAGATAAATGATGTAGAATTAATTATAAATTCAGCTTCATTTACAGAGCCTGCTGAATATGGCGAATCAAAAAATGGTAAGGTACTTACACTAGATCTTACAGCAAAAAATACAGGAGATGAACAAGTATTTGTAGATAATACGGAATTTGCAATTTATGATAATGAAGGTAACAAACAAGATGATTATTATAGCTATGATGAAATGGCTTTTAGCGAACAAATAAATAGTGGAAAACAAGCACAAGGTAAAATTTATTTTGATGTAGTAGAACAGGATTCATATGAAATGATATACACTCCATCATTTTCTTGGGATAATGAAGAGTATGTATTTGAAATAGTTCCAAAGTAGAAAAAATCCATCTTAGATAAGATGGATTTTTTTTATTATTCAACTGCATGTGCTATTCTACTAGCAGCAGCTGCTGCTATGGCTGAAACAAGATCATCCATGAAAGTATGTACTTTGCCTTTGTGTTTTTCTTTATTATCTAATTCTTTTATGATTCCAACCTTCTTTTTATCTAAATATCCATAATTGGTAAGACCAATAGTTCCATATATATTTACTATAGATAGGGGTATCACTTCATCTATCCCATATAAACCTTCATCAGTTTCAACTATTTGTTGAAGTGGCTCTGGCAATTGTTTCTTTTCTGCTAGTTCATCAAGTGCTACTCCTGTAAATATAGCATGCATTACTTCTCTTTTTCTAAGTACTCTTTCAACATTTTCTATGCAATATTCCAGAGTCAAATTATCATTATAATCCTTTTGTAAATACATAACTAATTCAGCTATATCCTCCATCCTTACTCCTCTTTCTTCTAGCTTTTCTATAGTTAAATCATATAATTCTTCTGCAGTATATTTTTTCATAATATCAAACTCCTTTAATTTTTACTTAATAAGTATTATTTACCCTATAATTAAATTTTAAAAGCAAATATTTAAAAACAACCCCTTATACCATCTTAGATATAAGGGGTTGATTAAATTCTAGCTCATTATTTTACTCATATTCTTAGAAAACTCCACTGGATCTTCTATAGGTAAACCTTCAATTAAAAGAGCTTGATTATATAATAAATTTGTATATAGCTGTATCTTTTCCTTATCATTATTTTCTGAAGCTAATTTTAATGATTTAAATACTTGATGATTTGTATTAATTTCTAGAACCTTATCAGCCTGTACATTTTGATTATTAGGCATAGCACTTAATACCTTTTCCATCTCTATTGAAATTTCACCTTCATTTGCAAGGCATACTGGATGATTTTTAAGTCTCTTTGAAGCTCTAACCTCTTTAACCTTATCTGATAATACATTTTTCATATCTTCAAATAGTTTAGTATTTTCTTCTTTAGTTTCATCCTTAGTTTCTTCATCATCTTCTATACCTAAATCTCCACTAGATACAGATTTGAATTCTTTTTCCTTATATTCATTTATCATTTTTATAGCAAACTCATCTACATCATCATCTAAATATAATATCTCATAACCTTCATCTAAAACTCTTTCAGTTTGAGGTAACTTTTCTATTTTATCAATAGAATCTCCTGAAGCATAATAAATATATTTTTGATTTTCTTTCATTCTCTCAATATATTCATCTAAAGTTACTAGTTTCTTGTCATTTGAAGAATAGAATAATAGTAGGTCTTGTAATATTTCTTTGTTTTGTCCAAAGTCACTATATATACCATATTTTAATTGTCTACCAAAAGAATTATAGAACTTTTCATATTTTTCTCTGTCATTTTTTAATAAACTTAAAAGTTCAGATTTTATTTTCTTCTTTAAATTTTTAGCTATGAACTTAAGCTGTCTATCATGTTGAAGCATTTCACGAGATATGTTTAAAGATAAATCTTCTGAATCAACCATCCCTTTAACAAAGCTAAAATAATCAGGTAATAGTTCACTACATTTATTCATAATTAATACTCCATTAGAATATAGCTCTAATCCTTTTTCATATTCCTGAGTATAATAGTCATAAGGCATACTTTCAGGTATATAAAGAATTGCGTTGTATCTTATAGTACCTTCAACTTTTATATGACTATATTTAACAGGCTTATCCATACCATAGTGCTTATCTTCATAGAACTTCTCATAATCTTCTTTAGTAAGCTCATTTTTATTCTTTTTCCATATAGGCACCATACTATTTATAGTTTCTTCTTCAATATACTCTTCAGATTCGCCTTCTTCATCTTCTTTTTCCTTATACTTAGTTACGTCCATCTTTATAGGGTATCTTACAAAATCAGAATATTTTTTAATAATATTTTGAAGCTTATATTCATCCAAATATTCACTATAATTTTCATCTTCAGTATCTTCTTTTAATTTTAATGTAATAGTAGTTCCAATACTGTCTTTTTCAGTTTCTTCTATAGTATATCCATCTGCTCCTTGAGACTCCCAAACATAACCTGTATCACTACCAAGTGCTTTAGTTTCTATAGTTATAGTATCAGCTACCATAAAAGCTGAATAAAAACCTACACCAAATTGACCAATAATATCATGACCATCTTTTGCTTCATTTAATTTTTTGAAATCTAGGGAACCACTTTGAGCTATAGTACCTATATTTTTCTCCAACTCTTCCTTATTCATACCTATACCAGTATCACGAACAGTTAAAGTTCTATTTTCCTTATCTGTAGAGATTTTTATATAATAATCCTCTTTATCAAAATTAATAGAACTATCTGTGAGTGCCTTATAGTAAATCTTGTCTATAGCATCACTAGAATTTGAAATAAGTTCCCTTAAAAAAATCTCCTTATGTGTGTAAATTGAATTAATCATTAAATCTAACAATCTTTTAGATTCTGCCTTAAATTCTCTTTTTTCCATAATAATCTCCCTTCACTAAGTAAAATTTCACAATTTAGCACTCTCGCTTGGAGAGTGCTAACCTATACTTATTTTTATCATATATTTTAGAATTAGTCAATACGTCTGATCTTTAAAATTACCATTCTATATCTTCAGGATATTCCTCATTAAGTCTAAGTTCAAAGATAGAACAATTATATTCTTCTGCTGCTAATTCAAATTGTTCTTCAAGATCTAAATATCCTTTACCTTTTTCTACTAGTCTCTTTCCAAATACAGATATTTTTTCCAGTCTTTTGTCTTTATCTAAATTTACAAATTTAATATTTAATAAATCCAAATATTGTGTTAAATAACCTGAAAATCTAGTATAATCATTTATCATATAGCTTAATAATCTACCATATCTGCCTTTAGTTATAGTATCTTTAAGACACTTTTTAAATTGCGATTGAAATAATCTAACAGTAGCAATATTATTATCCCAAATATTCGGCTTATCTTTAAATATATCAACATAAGCAGATGAGTTTTTTCTAGCATATAACTGTAGAAAATCATTTAATACCATTTGTATATATAACATCTCTGGCCAAAATATATTAACTTTCAAATATACATTTTGTTTTGGAGCTATAAATGAATTAAATTTTAATATATCATCATTAATGCCATTTTCAACAAAGGTGTAATCTCTGTCTCCTTGCATAGCATGTCTTATATCATAGCATAATCCTAAGACCCTCATCTGTGATGAATAAAAATTTCTATATTCATCTTCATCACCTATGATTTTATGCAAAGCTTTATATAAATTCTCAAAATCTAAATAATCTCCATATAAGGATACGCCTAGATTTTTTTGTGTGTTTTCCATATATAGCATTGTTTTTTCCTCCAGTAGGTATGTTAGTTAAATTATAATTCCTAAATATTTTTTTGCTCCATTTAAATCTAATATGTTTTTAATGATATAATTTATCTTTAGGTTAAGGGGTAATAATTCTTTATATTTATTAGAAGATAGATATAGCTCAATTATTTCTAAGTTATTTTTTAAATAATCATATATTTTCTCTTCTTCAAATTCCTTTTCTATTATATTATTTATATATCTCTTTATATTTGTACCACTTATATAGGTTTCTCTATCATCTAATTTATACTTTCCATCTTTGTCAAACATATTTAATAATAACAATATTGTTCTATTAATTTTAGTACCTTGAAAAGTTCTAAGTCCTATTTCATCATTCTTTTCTATCCACTGAAAATATTCATGTTTTAAATTTTCTTCAGCAAGTTTAATTAAAACTTCTTTTATATTATCATTATAATTTACCCAGTAAGTTTTATCTTCTAATATAGCTTTCATTCTACTTCTTATTTCATTAGTTACATTTCCACTATTCCCTAAAAACATAGGAGGATTTCCATCTAAAGCTTTACTTACATATATTTTCTTGCTTCTTAATTCTATATCTTTTATCTTCCATATTTGACCTGACAAAAATATATTTACTCCTGTTTGTACACTAGGAGATAAAGGTATTTCTCCTATTTTTTTATCATTACTATAAACAGAAAAGTTGTTCTGTGTCTCAAAATGAACAAAAAAATCACTTCCTCTTAACAATTTTTCTGTTTCTAATCCCGTTATAGCTTCATTTTCTAATATTTCTATATATTTTTTATCTATTAGATGTTCTATCAACTCCAAATATTCTTCATCTTCTATTTGATTCCAACATTTATATTTTTGATTTATATTGTTTAAATTCTCCAATGACATCCCAGTATATTCTAAAAGAATAGATATTACCTGATGAGCAAGAACATCATAAGGCTTTGTTATAGGATTAAATCTATCTAATACCCCTTCTTCATACAGTGATAATGCTGCTAAACCTTGTAATAAGGACCATTCATCTGTACCTATCAAATGCAATATATTTTTTCTTGTAATCCTACCACTTCTTCCTAATCTTTGTCCTAAACTTGCTACAGAATGTGGAGCATTATATTGAACTATACTATCTACTGAACCTATATCTATACCTAATTCCAAAGTTGATGTACAACATATAGTAAACAATTGTCTTTTGCTAGTTTTAGCAAATTTTTCTGCTATCAATCTCATATCTTTGCTCACAGAAGAATGATGAGCAAAATATCTAGTATCAGAACCTCTTTTTTTACCTAATCTGCTTAATCCTACAGCCAATCTTTCTACATCACCTCTTGAATTTGGAAATACTAACATAGACTCTTTTTGGGAATAATTATAAATTTCTTCTAGTGCTTTTATTGAATTTTTCTTTATGTTTGATTCATAATAGCTTTTGGTAGATTCTAAATCATTTTTACTATTATCCAATAATACATCTGTAGTTCTGTCACTTATAAAAAAATTCTTTACTTGTTTATAATCTTCTCTATTTAATGTAGCAGACATTCCTATAAATCTAGGATTCTTTTCCATATATAGTTTTATTCTTTCTATAAGAGATCTTAGTTGTATTCCTCTATTATTTTCTAAGAAACTATGTATTTCATCTACTATTATCCATTCTGTTCCATTAAATAATCCTCTTGCTTCACCTGGTCTTAAAGACAACATAGCTTCTATGGATTCTGGAGTTATTAAGAGTATCCCTTTAGGCTCTTTTAATAATTTACTTTTCTTAGTTCTAGATGCTTCTCCATGCCAACTCGTTACTGGTATATTCATATAATTACACAATTCTAATATTCTTTTGAATTGATCATTTATGAGAGCTATTAATGGAGAAATATAGATAATTTTAAGTCCAGAATCCCAATCCTTTATAAGATTAATTGCTGGTAAAAATGCAGCTTCAGTTTTACCTGAAGCTGTTGGTGCTGCTAATATTAAATTATTATCTGTATCATGAACACGTTTTATTGACGCTTCCTGTATATTTCTTAGAGCTTCCCAACCTTCATCATATATATATCTACGAATTTCTCTTTGTAATAAATTATAACTACTCATTATAAAACCTCTATTTCATCATCTTTATCATTTTTATCTTTAATTACAGGTATAGGTTCTTTCCCAAACTTTATATGAATTATATTTTCAATAGATTCATTTGGATTTTGTCTTATTAAATCCAATATTTCCATATAATCTTTAATCACAGCTCTGGGAGTTAAAAATTCATCTGCACCTGGCCTATTTAATTGTTCTTACATATATTTTTTTATATGTTCTGTTGTCATAGATATATTTTTTCTATGAAAGATATTATATATATTATTTAAATTTTCTAATAGAGTATAAATTTCTTCAGTGTTTAAAGGCTTTAAGGGTAAAATAGTCCTATTAGTGTTTAAAAGTTTAGAATCCATAATATCTTCTGATCCAACTCTACCTTTCAATGCTCCATAACTAGACATGCCACGATTTTCATCAAACACAGTTTTTCTAGTAGTACCAAAATTTATAAAAAGTCCCCTTGCAGCATTTGATTTACATTCATTAAATATATTTAGTATTTTTTCATAGTTTCTTTCTCTAGTTCTACTCATTGGTAATTTGTACAAATTAACTGCTTCATCAAAATTTACTACAAAGCCAGAATAACCAATATCTGAAAATAACTCTGCTAAATTTTTAATTGCTTCATACCAATTATCATCATTTATTATCTTTTCAATTTTCATTTCTCTTTTGGCTTCAGTTTTAGTATCTATATCTCCACGAATCCATCTTAAAGCTTTTAATCTTATCATTTTATTATCTTCTACTATACCCTCATAATATTTTGCAATTGCTTGTCCTAGTTCATAAGATAAACCAACTGATTTAAATGAACTAATAATATTTAAAATTTCTTTTTCTACAAGCTCTTTATTTTCTAAAGTTAATAATTCTTGCATAGGAATATTATCTCTTTGAGAAATATTCATAATAATTCTATTTATCCATTCTTCTAATATTGTGTCTATAGCATTGCCCTCTTGAGAAGTTTGTACAATTATATTATCTACTATAGCACTATATAAAGCTTTAGCTTTTCCATCAGAAGAATAAAATCTTCTTGTAGGAGTTAAATCTACTGTAGAAACAACAAAGTTTTTTTGAACAGCTATAGACTCTATAGTTCTAAGCATGAAACTCTTTCCACTCCCAAAATCACCTGTCCAGAACCTTATGTCACTTTCTCCTTGTATAATTGAATCCAAAATTGAAATAACTTCTTGTACCTCTTCATTTCTTCCTACTAATAAATGTTGAATTCCTTTTCTAGGTACTATTCCTCCTTCTAAAGCCTTTATTATATTATCAGCTTCCTTTGGATTAATTCTATTGTTCATTTAATATCAACTCCTTTACCATATCTACATAAAAATCATCTATTTTAATAATATCATCTTCAATTATAACTGTCTGATCTTGAATATATTCATAAAGTTCTTGATTTACATCACTTATAAAGGCATTTAGTAAATTGTCATTTTCCATAGCTATTTTTTTTGCTTCTTCAATCTTCATAAATTCAATATCTAATAATAATTTCAAGAAATTCATATGCTTAAATTCTAATTTATCATCACATTTTGTCTCTACTGTTTCTTGTTTTAAATTATTCTCCTTAGTCCCTTCCTTACTTGCTTCATCATCTATATATTCTTTTACAATTTCTACGGTTTTATTAAGCTCTTTCTTTGATAATTCTACCTTACCCATGTCTAGCTCTATTTTCTTTCTAATTGGGTTTTTAAGTTCCTCTAATCTATTAAAAAGTTCTAATGACAATTCTTCTTTAGATTTAATAATATCCTCATATATAGATATGTTATTATTATGGATAATATTTTTCAATACTTTAGCATTTTTTTGACTCAATTTCTGTCCTTTTTCTATTTCATATAAGCACAATAATAATAAGTTTTCATCATCTGATTTTTTAATTATTTCCTTTGCTATTTTTATAAAATTTTCATCTTCCTTATAATCAATTAAGAATCTGATTCTTTTATTAGTCTCATCTATTAATATCCTTTCTACTTTAAGTTTCCAATCACTAGGATCCTTTTCAATCATACAATTTAATATTTCTATTAATTTTTCGTCATTTATATGTTCTGTATATTCAATTTTTTTAGTATTTATATCATCAACAATTTCTTCTGGTAAGTATTTTTTGATATTATTTTGTTGATTATTAATATTTAATATCTGAGTGCCAGGCAAGAACTCCCTTATTGTGTTTTCTGCAATTTTTATTAAAGATGATAAGATTTTTCCATTGTTATAATCATCAAAATAAATATATTTTCCATCTACTATGTCTTTCAAAATATTTTTATTCTTCCATTTTATATTCTTATTTAACCCATTAGATATAACTTGCCAAATTTCTAAATATAAAGTTATAATTTGTTCCTTTACTCCATATATGTCCCATACTATTGTAGTTCTAGCTGGAGTAGCATTTAAAATATTTAGTTCATCACTACTAAATTTCCTGCTAGATCTAAGTTGCCCATCATTGTCCCACCACTTCCTTGACAACCCATTTTCTGTTAAATTAAATTGATCTAATGTATCCCTATTTGGCGGCGAGATATCTTTTTCAAATTCCTGAGCCTTAATAAAAAGTTTATCTTTAAGATTTTCACCTAAATGTTCATTCAATATTTTATAAGAGTATTCTGGATCATAATAATCATAAGTCCCACTATACACCTTAGTTACATGACCTTCAGATATGCAATAGATTGTATATAAAATATTATCATAATATAGGACCTCTGATTCTATTCTTTTTATCTCTTTATTTAATGAACTCTTATTGTTTTTTAATTCTTTATCTAAAAAGATACAAAGTTTTTCATATAGCTTTAATGTTTCTTCTTTAACTTGTGTGACTTTCATTATCGATCTTTCATAAGGAATGGTTAATATTTTAATCCAATTTGTTTTAAATATATTCAAAAAATCATTTTCTTTAGGAATACTTTTAGTTTTTATATTAGATATATCAATTATTTCTAAATCATTAACATCTTCTTTTTTACCCATTTTGATCTTTTCTTCTTTTATTTTGACTATATCTTTATCACTATATTCTATTTTTTTCATTTCAGGTGTATTAATGTTTTTCTTATTCATATTTTCTTTGTTTTTAGTTTTATTTTTAAATGAAAATATTCCTTTAAACAAATAAACCATTCCTTCTATAATTGATATAAAAACTATTAATGTTGCTAAGTTCCCTGATCCAAAATTTAGAGAAAATATTGATATCATTAAAAAGGTAAATCCTGATACTTTTCTATTCAAATAAAATCTATGTATACCAATGATACCTAGAAAAATTGCTAATATTGCTGCTATAAACAAATTTTTATTATTCTTTTTACATTCTGTTGTTTTCACAATATAATTTATCTTTTTGTTTGACTTCATATTATATTAACAATCCCTTCCATGTAAGATCTTAACTTCTCACTTGTTCTTGAAAATGATTATAGACTTCTAGCATCAATAAATCCATTAATTTATTCTTAAAAGATTCATCAGTTAGAACCTTTCCATAAAAGTTTTGATTTTTACCATATTCATCAATTATCTTGCCATCAAAAGAAGGTTCAAAAGCATGACGAAAGTTTTCTGCAGTATTTGCTCGAGCCTTTAGTTCTAAACTTTTGTCATTTTTAAGACTATTTCTAATTTGTTCAACAGCTAGTTTTTCAGAATCAGAAAAATCTGTTCCAAATCTATCATTTAAATTATTTATAATACTACTTAAATAATCAGTTTCATCCTCTTTAGCAGTAGAACCACCAGCAACCTTGACATTTACACCTATATCTTCTTCATCTTCTAGATATATTGATTCTTCTTTCCCTTCCTTTAATCTATAATACTCCAAAATAACTTTATCAGTTATATCTATCCCCCCAGTACTTTCTATATCTATTTTCTTTATAAGATACCTTAGATATATACTTAATCTGTGTAGTTCTGAATCTATAAAAGGAGCTATTTGAATTATTAAATTGTATAGACTAATAAACTTTTTAAATAAAGATCTTATTTCAATCTTTTCTTCTCTAGAAAATTCATCTATTCTATTAGAAGTATTGTTTACATAGTTTTCCATCAATGCTTTAGCATTTTTAGATTCTTTCTTTGTATATATTAAATCTACAAACTTTATAACATCTTCCTTGTTTATTACCTGTTTATCAAATATCTCATTATATATAGTATATATTTCATTTGGTTCTATATCATTATCTAATACAGTAGTTTTGTAAAAAGGCAAGAATGCCTCTTTTATATCTTCCGGATCATTAGCAAAGTCTAATATAAAAGTATCTTCTTTTCCAGGATATATTCTATTTAATCTAGATAATGTTTGAACTGCACGAACTCCAGAAAGTTTCTTATCTACATACATGGTATGAAGTTTTGGTTGGTCAAAACCTGTTTGATATTTATCTGCTACTATAAGTACCTTAGATTCATCCTTGTCAAATTCTTTGGGTAGACTTGATTCCTTTAATCCATCATTCATTTTAGATTCACTTAGTTCTTCATCCATATATTCATCTTTTACCTTGCCTGAGAATGCTACTAATGTCTTTAAATTGCTATATCCTTTTTCTTTGATATATTTATCAAAAGCAAGTTTATATCTTACAGCATGTTTTCTAGAAGAAGTTACAAGCATAGCCTTTGCCTGTCCCCCTATTTTTTTCCTAGTAGAATTTCTGAAATGTTCTATCATTACCTCAGTCTTTTGATATATATTATGAGGATGGATACTTACAAATCTAGCAATAGATTTTGCTGCCTTTGCCTTATCAAAAGTAGGATCATCTTCTATATGTTTGCCCACCTTATAATACATCTTATAAGTCATATAGTTTTTAAGCACATCTAAAATAAAACCTTCTTCAATAGCTTGTCTCATGCTATATATATGAAAAGGATAATGCTTTCCATCATGCCTTTGCTTGCCAAAAAGTTTCAAAGTAGTTCCTTTAGGTGTCGCCGTAAAGGCAAAAAAGCTTACATTAGAATCATCAACAAACTTCTCTAATTCATTATTAATCTTATCTTCAGTATCTACTATTTTACTTTCTTCTTTTATGGCTAAATCAGCAGCTTCTTCAAGGGATAATGATTCTTTTAGAGCCATCATATTTTTACCAGAAGTAGAAGAATGGGCTTCATCTATAACTATGGCATATTTCTTATCCTTGGTCCCACTTAGCTCCTTTAATATATGTGGAAATTTTTGAATAGTACTTATTATAATCTTTGTACCCTTTTCTAATTCATCCTTTAATTGACTAGAATCCTTATCTATCTTTGCTACAAGTCCTAATTTATGTTCTAATTGATATATTGAACTTTGTAATTGTTCATCTAAAACAGTTCTATCTGTTACAACAATTACTCCATTAAATATAACTTCATTTTGCTCATCATGAATAGATGCAAGTCTATGAGTAAGCCAAGTGATAGAATTTGTCTTTCCAGAACCGGCAGAATGTTGAACTAGATATTTGTTTCCTGTTCCTTTTTTCCTTACATGATCTAATATTTCCCTTACACAATTTAACTGATGATATCTTGGAAAAATAACAGTTTCTTTAAGCGAGACATCACCATTAACTTTGATATCTTCTACCTTGTTTATATAAATAAATTTTTCTAATATTTCAAGCAAGGAATCTTTTCTAAGTACCTCTTCCCAAAGATAATATGTTTTCATTTTACCAAACACTTCAGAATTTCCTGCTCCCCCATCATTGCCCTTGTTAAAGGGTAGGAAATATGTTTTATCTTGTGCAAGTTTTGTAGCCATATATACTTGATCCGTATCTAGGGCAAAATTAACTATAGATCTTTCTTTGAATCTAAATAATAGCTCTTTACTATTTCTATCCTTCTTATATTGACTTATAGCATTTTTATAGTTTTGTCCTGTAAAAGGATTTTTAAGCTCCATAGTAATAATAGGTAGACCATTTAAAAATAGAACCAAGTCAATTCTTTTTTCATCTATATATTTTAATTCTTCAGTAACTGATAATATGTTTTTCTCATATAGGGCAAATTGATCTGGGTTTAATGTAGTAGGAGGTTTAAAATATGCCAAATCAAGATGAACACCATAGTCTTTTATACCATGCTTTAATACGTGTATTGAACCTCTAAGAGTAAGAGTCCTGTCTAAATTTTCTATAATTTTAGCTTTATAGTTTTCCTTATATATGCTTTTTAGTCTATCTATCTTCTTTTTTTGACTAACTTCTAAAAAATCAAATAGTAATTTAGTGTCCATTGCATAATGATTGTCATAATTCTCATTAAAGCCTTCGCTATATCCATTATGATTTATGAGGTAATCTTTTATTATAGTTTGAAAAGCTCTTTCCTTTAATGATTCTGGAGTTACTTGAGTAATCATAAAAATCCTCCTAGTTTTTTATTTCCCAGTCTCGTAAATCAATCTTGCCAGTAACAGCTTCAGAGATAAGAGATTGCTTGGCTTCTTTTAGTTTTTGGATTTGGGATTTGGTTTTGGTGATTATGTTGTCTAGTTTTGATGTTTGGGTGTTTAGAAGAAATGATAATTCAATCTGTTCTTTATTACTTTTAGGAATAAGTATAAATGGTCTTAATACATCATCATTACTTAAATTCGCTTGTTTAGTTCCTGAGGGATAAGAATATAGTTGATTAAGATAGATTTCACTCTTTAATACTGATAAAGCATAAAATAAATCTATTTCTTTTTTTATCTTTATTCTCCCGACTCTTTGATTTAATAAATATTTAGTATTATCTTCAATTAATACAGCATATCCATAATCTTTTTTTCCTAATGTACCTGTTAATGAAATTAAAATATCATTTTTATTAATAATGAATTGATTATACTTCTTTACATTCTCTTTAGCTATAAATGTAGGTTGTCTTTCTAGTGATAATTTATTTTTATATAAATTTGCTATCTTGATAACTTGAACTCCTTCATTGCTAAATTCATTTGTATTGAAAGAGTAACCTCCTATTATATCCATATAATATTTAGCTTTTGTTACTTCCCAATTCTTAGGCATCATACCTAACCACTCCACACCACTATCTTTCATCTCATCTTCTTTTCTTTCAATCATTTTTCCATCTACTATTTTCACCTTTCCAGTTACAACTTCTGATATAAGACTCTTTTTTGCTTCTTCTAATTTTTCTATAAGTTTTTCTTTTTTAGAAATAATTGAGTCAAATTGTGTAGTTTTAATATCTAGAAAATTGGCGATTTTTTGTTGTTCTTTAATTTCTGGGAATGGCATTTTAATGTTTCCTTGTTGAGTTTTATTTAGTATAGCTACGACTACCTTAGTAGCATATTTTTCATGATCACTTCTAGATGATATCATAGAATATATTCCGTATTTATTTGTCCAAATATTTTTCTTATCAAAAACAACAGAATTTATCTGCTGATTTGTAGTAGCTTCTTCTTTGTTAACACCTACTTTTCCTACAGTTCCTATACAACAAACTATCGCTGAATCTGGAGGTATTATACGTGCGATTTTAACTCCTTCTTTATTAAGTTTTTCTTTCGTATCAGAAATACTGTAATCTTCTTTTATATTATCTGGCTTTATCCAAGGAATATTACCATTTTTATAATACATATTAGTTTTTTTAGAAGGGGTATTTCCAGTTATTATATTCGAAATATGACTTAGTTTCTTCATTTTCCATTTATTAGGAATAGATTTCATCCATGTATCCTTTATTTCCTTCATCTCATCTTCATTTCTATATTTCAACTCATACATTATCCAAGCACCTTCTTTATTTCTACTTGAATTTCCTTTTCTAATTCTTCTATCTCTCCCATTATATCTTTAAAGGGTCTTAATTCTTCATATTTATAAAAGTATCTTGTAAAGGGTATTTCATATCCTATTTTAGTCTTTTTGTGATCTATCCAAAATTCCTTCACATGTGGTGCTACTTCAGTTTCTACATATTCTAATATGTTTTTCTTCTCTTTTTTGATATGTTCATCTGTATCAATATTATAATCTTCTACATCTATAGAAAGGGGTATAGTTTCTGTATCTCTTAGTGTGCTATCTGCTTCTTTTTTCTTTCCCTTATAATTGTAATCAGCTGAGTCATCTCTTTTTGATAGTCCAAGTGTTATTGACTTAAATAATGATTTTTTTAAATCTAAACTCTCTAAAATATCATCTAATACTTTTTCAAATTCTTCTTTGTTTTTATATAGTTCATCACTTATATTTTCCTTTAATCTAGCTACTATTTCATCTTGAAGTTTTTTACCTTCATATAGTTTTTCTAATTTAGATAATTCTTTTTTCTTTATTGTTTTCTTTTCTTGTTTTAATTCTAACTCTTCTTTTGTTTCTTCATCATATAGTTTTGAAAATGTATTTTCTGCATATATATTTTCTATTCTTTCCTCGTTTAGTTGAAAGTTTAGTTGAAGGGGTCTTTCTATCGTTACTTTTAGATACCCGAATTCTTTGTTGTCAAATATTTTACAGTTTTCATTTTCTTCAAAAGCTCCATATATTTTTGAAATCTCTTCTATATCTGATTTACCTATTTCTTTTCTCTTTGAACCTAGAGATTTTCTCATTTTATGATAGAAGTTGCTAGCATCTACTAATTGAATCTTTCCTTTTCTAACTGGTCCCTTTAATATGTCTTCATTTTTTCTATTTGTAAGTACCCATATATATGTTGCTATTCCTGTATTATAAAATAAATCTGTAGGTAGGGCTATGATTCCTTCTAATAAATCATTTTCTATTATCCATCTTCTTATTTCTGATTCACCACTTCCTGCATCTCCTGTAAATAAGGGGGATCCATTAAATATAATTGCCATGCGAGAGCCCTTTTCATCTTGACTCATCTTTGATACCATATGTTCTAGAAATAATAGCGAACCATCTGATGTTCTTGGCGTACCTGCTCCAAATCTACCGTCAAATCCAAGATCATTTACTTCTTTTTCTATATAGTTTTTATCTTTCTTCCAATCCACTCCAAAGGGCGGATTCATGAGGGCAAAGCGAGTCTTTAAATTCTTATGACCGTCATTTGTAAAAGAATTCCCCTTTACTATATTTTTAGATTTTTGCCCCTTTATAAGTATATCTGATTTACAGATTGCATAAGATTGAGGATTTAGCTCTTGTCCAAAAACTTCTACTTGAGCTTGTGGGTTCATTTCTTTTATATAATTCGTTGCTACTGAAAGCATTCCTCCTGTTCCTGCTGCAAAATCCCCTACTGTAAATATACTTCCTGGTTTTGTAAGTTCATCTTCTAAATTATTAAATATTATATTTGTCATAAGTTCTATCACTTCACGAGGTGTATAGTGATCTCCTGCTTCTGCATTTTCTGAAAACCTTCTAATAAGTTCTTCAAATATATATCCCATCTCTTGATTTGATACTACTTGTGGATGTAAATCTATATCACTAAATTCTTTTACTAGTAAATACAATAGATTATTTTCTTCTAATTTTTTTATTTCTGCTTCAAATTCAAAGTTTTCCATTATCTCACGTATATTTGCTGAGAAACCTCTAAGGTATGCTTCAAAATTTGCTCTTATATTATCAGGATCATCTATTAGGTTGTTAAATCCAAATTTAGATTTATTTGAAAACTCATATCCTGCTTCTTTATTTAATATCATTTCTATATCTGTTGTTTTTGCTTTTTCTATTACTTTCTCTTTTGTAGGCTCAAGTAATGAATCAAATCTTCTAAGAACTGCCATAGGTAGTATTACATCACCATATTTTTCTGGCTTATATGGACCCCTTAAAAGTTCTGCTATCTTCCATATAAAATTTACCTTTTCATTAAAATTTTGCATATATGTATATCCCCTTTTATGTCCAGTTTTTTTAATTTTCTCTTTAATTATAACATAGAAGATAAGCCCTACCACAAAAAATGGCAAGGCTTTAACTACAACAAGGTCAGCTGCTCTTGCTCTCCTATTCTGTCTATAGTTTTAGGATCATTGTCTTTAAAATAGGCATATCTTATTTCCTTTTCTTTTGTTACTATTTGATGGTTTTTATCTCTTGTATCTCTTAATTTACAACTATATATTATAGGGAAATAGTCTCTTAAAAACTTCCCTTCTGTATGTGCTGTTAGTGCTATTATTTGAAAACCTAATTGTTCTGCTATGAAAAATACTGGATCTAATACATGATCACTAGATGCTTTTCCAAATGGATTATCCATCAAAACTGTACGATGTCTTTTTTTATTTGATGATATATGTTGACTCTTTTCTGCTAGATAATTTAATATACCAAGAAAGAGAGTGGTGTTTTTACTCCATTTTTCTCCTCCAGACCATTTATTTGATTGTTCCCATGATATAGGAATACTGCTTACTTTTCTATCATTAGTTACCTTTCTACATTTCACTTTTATATTATCATCTTTCATTATGTTTTGAAGCAGCTGTTTTGTATCTAACCATTTTTCTATAGATTTTCTTACTTGTGATTCATCTTCATTATCTTCTTCATCTTTATAGTTATCACCTTCTAATTCTTTTATCATCCAGTCAATATGATTTCTAAGTTCTTTTTTCCCCTCATATTCATCCCATGTAGGTATGGTAAATATGAATATATCCTTCCATCTATCATCTACTTTTACTTTAGTTTTTTTCGGTATATATCTTAATTCTTCACATACACTTAAAAGATGGGAATAAAGGTGATTTATAAATTGCTGAAGTTCTTTATCATGCTCTCTTAAATCATCTTCTGCAAACTTTATTATTCTAGATATTCTATCTTTCATGCTTTCTTGCCATTTTAAAATATCTTTATATTCTTTTTTTGTTCTAATTCCTGATACAGCCATAGTTCTTAATTTTATATCAACTACATTTTCTTCACAAAATCTTATGAATATATTAATCTGTTTATCCACTTTTTCTTTTAATATATTTAATTTATCATTTACTTTATTTAAATTATCTAATTGAACTTCTATAATCTTTTCTCTATTATAGGGATAATCTTGTTTAATTTCTTTAGAAAGTGAAGTCACTTTTATATTTTTATTAAGATAAGAATATTTACCATCATTTTTATCTAGAATATTTTTTGCTTTTTTAATATTTTCTCTTTCTTTATTTAATACATCTTCTCTTATGTTTAAATTCTCCTCTTTTTCTTTAAGTACTTTATTTTCTAAAATTATATCTTTTTCTATTTCATTTAATGATTTATCAAATTCAATGACACTCACATACTTTTTATTGAAATTTTCTACAAGTAAATCATATTTTCTTTTTTCGTCCTTCATTTTATTTTCTGATTCATATAAAGCTGGTTTTATTTCATCTAATTTTTCTTTTAAAATATTTCTTGAATCTATGAGGCTATCTTTCATTCTATTTGAAAATGATGTAAATATAATATCTTCATCTATAGAATATATTGATTCTTTTTTCTCTTGCTCTAATCTTTTTTCTAACTTTCTAATATTATTTAATTCTCTATTTAAGTTTTCTTCTATACTAATTCTATCTTTTTGTTGATTGTTTAACTCATTTTTGATACTTTCTCTTTCTTCCTTTAGAGTTTCTATAGAAGTTTTAGATGATTCTAATGGCATGTCTTTTACTTCTATATAGAGATCATTGTTTTGAGTATAATATAGCTGATTATTCATTTCAGTTTTTACTGATTCATTTTCATTTAATATATCTTTTGTTATTTTAATTTTATTAGACCATAATTTTATATCTTCTTTTAATTCATCTACTTGATTTTGAGTTTCAACTCTATGATTTATATATTCTTCAATTTTATCTTTCTTATCAATATATATATTTCCTTGTTGTATATTATTTCCTATTACTCCATTTTCCCCATCTAAATCTTTTATTTTTTCATTGTATATTTGTAAATTACTATCTATTTGATTTAATCTATCTTTATTTATACTAATATCTCTATTTAATTCATTTATTTTTTCTGTAAGTTCTCTTTTTTCTTTTTGTTTTTCTACTGTTATTTCATATGGATATTTATCATAAAAATTTCTGGTTTTTTTAAGTAATTCAGTCCAACTTAAAAGCTCTTTTTCTTTATCTTGTCTTTTCATTCTTAAATCTTCAAAGATAGTAGAGAGATTATTTTTCCATTTAATAAAATTGTGAGTATTTGAATTATCTATCCAATACTTTGGTATTATAATATTTTCTAAATCATTATTGCCATTTTTGATAATATCATTTGCATCTTCAATATTTAAAATTATTACTGGATAAGTTAAATCATCATTTTTAGAATTAATTTTATGAAGAAGTTTTTGATCTTCTTCTTTTGTGGTTATTATAGTAAGTGACCAGAATGGATAATCTTTTAGACATTCTTCTATTGTTTTTTTCAATTTAGGGGCTGTTTTTTCAATATATTTAGTGCCTGATTCTAAAAATTTAAATTGGTTTTCTAGCTCCCCTATCCATTTTTCTAAATTTGGCTCAGCACTAAAGTATTCATTTTCTTCATATTGATCTATAAATCTAGAAGCTATTCTTTCTTTTATAATAAAATCTTCTTTTTCTTTTCTATGTTTTTCTACCGTTTCTTCAATACTTTGTAGTATACTGCTTTCTCTTTTATATAGATTATTTAAACTTTGCTAGTGAATACCAAATATATTTAATTGTGAAATTATATTTTCTTGTTCTTCGCTCATTATATCAAAATAATTCTCATGTTTTATATATTCAGTTTTAGTAATATCTATCTCTTTTAATAATTCACTAAAGTCATTTGATAACTTCTTTTTTTCGTTTTGTGACTTTCTAATATTATTTTGATATTCTAATATTTCATTTTCAATATCTTTTGTTCTACTTACCCATTTTGGAAGTTCTATTTCAATACTTTCATTCAAAGGATTTGCTAATATGCTACTTTCTATTTTTTTTGTATCTTTTTTAAGTAAATTTATTGTAGCTTTAATTTCTGCTAATTTTTCCCTATAATTTCTATCCTTATTTTCTATATTCTCAAGTTCTTTTTCTTGTTCACTTAATTCGGATAGATACTTCTTGTTTTGGGAGCTTATAAGCTCTAATTTCTTTTTCATATCATAGATAATATTTTCAAAGTAAAATTTAATATTTCCAGAATTCCTTTTAAATGATTCCTTTATCTCTTCTATATCTGTATCATTATCTAGATTTTCAATTTTTTCTTTATAAAATTCTATTTTTTCTCTACTAGATTTTAAATCTGATTTTATCTCAGCAATTTTTAAATTCTGAAGTTCTTCTCCTTTAACATCATACTGGTTTTTTATGTTTTCATAATTCTCTCTTATATTATCATATGTTTTTTTTAGCTTTTTAAATATTTCATCTGACAAATGTATTTCATGAGATAAGATCTTTTGTGTTAATTTATCTTTGCTTTCTTCTAATTGATCTTTATTTTCTATGCATTCTACTAAGTGAGATTCATTAATTTCTTCTTCTTTTAAAGTGTAGTTGTATAATGATTTTGCTTTTTCAAATTCACTATTTAAATCCTTATCTACTTCATATAAATCTGTATACATTTTTACATATTTGTTTATTTGTTCTTCAATTGCTTGGCTTTCTTCTATTTTATTTCTTAATTGTTTGTGTTTTTTAAAGTGCTCTCTTTGTTTTTCAAAGCTTGATACAAAATCATTTGTATTATTAATAGATAATGCTTCTTCCACAACAGGTATCAAAAGCTTGTCTACTAATTGTCCTGTAGTTTTACATCCATCAAAAAAACCTTCTACTTCTCCTTCAGCACTGTTTATAAGTGATATTCTTTTCCATTCTGAAGGAATTATTTTAAAGTTTTTTTCTATATAACTATGAAATTCTTTAATAGTATTAAAGGTATTAGCATTCATATATTGTTGATTCATATACTGATAATATTATTTATTTCTCCTCTACTAGAAGGCCTAATACTTCCACTAGAATTTTTCTTTACAAAAGGTATCTTATCTATTGAATGATCATCCCCATTTCCATACTCATAAACATATTTATAGGAAGATAAACTTTGATTATTTAGATAAAGACTAACTGAAGTAAGTGCATATCTTCTTGGTCTTTCATTTATAATCCATTCTATAGCTATATGTGAGCAGCCCCCTTCTAAAAGAAGAGTTTCTTTAATCTTTCTATCAGCAAGATCACTGTGAGGTAATATGGCTTGCAAGGCAGTTTGCACAAAAACAGTTTTACCTCCCCCATTTTCTAATAATAGAGCTCCATTATGGCCATCAAATTCAAATATATCATCGTTATATCTCTTTGCCCCACCTTCATATACTACATTGGTAAATCTAATTTTAGATATTGCTGGCATTTTTTTCACCTTCTTTTTGAGTTATTCCATATATAAAATCTAGTATCCCCCTATTAAAATCATATTCCATATAATAACGTTTAATAATTGTTTTGGCTTTTTCTGTTAAAGTAATTTCATCATTTCCTATATCATCAATTAAATCTTGATCTTTCAAGAAATTTCTAACAGTATTAAGAAAACTGAATCTACTATTAGTTCTAGCATCTTGAGTAGCTACATTTTCTTTTAAATCATCTAATGCTTCCCATTTATCTAATATATCAGTCCAATTATACAGATATTCCTTTTCTAAAGATTTTAAGGTCTCTCTTTCATGTTCTTTTAATGAATCCATCCTTTCATTAATCATATTTAACCATTCATCTATGGGTAAAAATTCTCTTGTGATTTCAGTAGTTTGATAACTATCATAAAAAGCTCCAAAGAGTACTATTATTGCAATATACATCATATATACATCAGAATTATTATATTTTGATGGTAAATAGTTGTCTTTTAAAGATTGATTACTTATATGAAAGGGAGAGTCCATGACTTTTGGTATGAAATATAGATTATCACCTGATGGAAAAATCACACAATCTACTTCTTTGGCAAATTCATCTATTAAATTTCTTATTTGATCATCAGCTAAATATAGCCTTAAGTCATCTTCATCTCCATAACCTTTAGTAGAAAGAGTAGAGTAAAGTTTAAATGCTTTTATTATTTGATTTTGTGAATAATCCATCATTTTTCCTCCAATGTCAATATCATATTTTTTATGCTATATCTTTCATTTCCCTTAACTATACCTATATCCTCTATTACATTAATTTTGTTTACTCTTTTATATAAAAGTTCAACCACATCTTTAAATATATTTTCAGATTTATCTTCATTTAATTCTATATTTATAGGGGATTTTTGATGTAGTATTAGCCAAAATTCATAAAAGACTCTTTCATTTAATATATCTTTGTTTTCTGATTTTTTTATATGATTTACAAATTCTTCTAATGATATTTTAGTTTTATCTTTCATAAATATAAGTATATACTCCATTATCTTTGCGAAATTCTTTTGTAGTATTAAAATATCCTTTTTCACTTCTTCATCACTTATTAGCTCAGAAAAGTTTCTAATGTTTTCCTCTCTATCTTCTTTTGTAATTCTTTGTTTATCAAATACTATAAGAGGTGACCAAATTTCTGCTTTTTCTAAGGATAAAAAAGGTTTAACAAGGGTCCTAGAACTCTCTAAAGGAAGTGGGTGAGATATTAATTCGCCTAATATTTCTTGTTCAAAATTAAATGCATCTATCCCAATATAATACAAAGATTCTTGTGCCGCTTCTAATGCTTTAGTTTTTAATACTATACTTTCATCAAAAAGCTTTCTATGGTTTAAGTGTACATCTCTTAATTCTCTTTCAATTTTAATAATCAATTCATATGTTTTCTGCTCCTTTTTATCTTTTAATTCATATGCTAATTTTTCTTTTGTGTCTTTAACAAATGATTGTAATTCATTAAACTCATCTTGTTCTCTTTCTAGTCTTCTATTTATATCCTCTACAATATCCTTATATCTTTCGTGAGTTTCATTTGATATTATACTCCTTTGTACTTCATGCTTTATTCTAATAATTCTATTGTTTAATGTTTCTACATCTATATGCATTTCTTCAATTTGTCTTAATGCTCCTATAAATTCCCCTTTTTCTAATTGTTTTCTAAGTACTAATTGATTTATTGATAACTGAAATTCACTAAAATATTCTTTAGTTGCAAATATAAGTTCAAGCCCCTGTTCATCTAATGTATAATATTGTGTGTTTGTTTTTATATCTGATTTAGCTGCTTTTAATATAGAATAAAATACTTCCTCATCTTTTCTAGTATTCCAATTATAAAATTTCCTTGAATTTCGTTTACCACTAGCTGGTCTAAATGCTTCTATGAGAGTTCGAGATAAATCTTGAAATCCCGAATCATCAAAATCTATTTCTTCTTTTGTCATCTCTTTTAAAAATAATGCCAATTCTTTTACTCCTGTATTTTTATTTCTAGATAACATGTTTTCAAAAAAGAAAAGTAATGTTAAAAGTCCTAGCCCAAAATAATCAATATTTCTACCTTTATAATCCTTTTTCTTTTTATCTCTAAGACTATATAATGGATCAAATAAAAAGATCCTTTGCATCCGTTCTCTATAATTATCTCTAGTACTATGTATTAATTTTTCCATCTAGTTTAACCCAAAGGTCTTTAAGCTCATATTTATCTAAAGCTTCCTGAGGATAATATCCTCCTTCCTCTAATAAGTTTTTAATTTGTTTATTTTGTTCTTTATTAAAGTTTTCTAAAAAACAATCTAAAGCTTCTTTGTTTTGTCTTTGATTGATTTTACCTTTTGTATAATCTTTATATAAAATTTCTTCATAAAATTCTTTAGCCAATTTTATATGCCTTATATTATTTAATCCATTCCAAATAGAGATACCTTCTTTATCTAAATCACCAAAGTAATATAATTCATGATTGTCTTCTTCTAATCCTAATTGTTTTTCTAAACTGTTAATATTAGCTAATATTCTCCAACCAGCACCATAAATAAGAGAAGTGAATGAAGTATCTTTAAGTATTTTCATTAAATTATAAAATGTAGTTTTGTTTTCAACTATAAGGTGTTTATGATTTTTATTTTTAAATTGGTTTGGATTAATTCCAAACATTAGTGGATCTGGATTTGTATCTATTTTTAACTTGTCCCAAATCTGTATTCTCTCTAATAAAGCCTTACCACTTGTATCAATCCATTTTTCGTCTCCTATTATATTATAGGATCTCTCTTGTGCAGTAGCTGAACTTTTAGGTAGTCCATTTATTTTTAGATATTTATCTATCTTTTTTATTGTACTTATATCTTTTTCCCACTTCTCTTTAGATAAACCATAATAGTTGTTTAACTTTATATTTGAATCACATATTAGTTGAAAATTTCGTATCTCATCTTTTATAGTAGATTTTAGCTTAGATGCTCTTATATGATAGGTATTATGAAGTGATATGATTTTATTATTTTTGCCATGTGATTTAACTGGGTCTAAAATTCCTAATTCCACAAATTCTAAAACTTCTTTAGCAAATTCTTCATAAGTGATTTCGCCAGAAAATAATCTTTCTATTTCATTTAATGAAATTTTCTTTTTCTTATAATTTGATAGATATGATTCTATTGTTTTATCCATTTATGATCCATCTCCTAAATATATCCCTTCCTAAAACAACTATCTATATGATCATCTATTATTCCAACTGCTTGAAGATACGAATATATAGTAACTGATCCTAAAAATTTAAATTTTCTTCTTTTTAAATCTTTACTAATCTCATCAGATAATTTTGATTTAGCTGGTACTTCTTTTGTATCTTCATAGTGATTTATTATTCTTTTATTTTCAGTAAAGCTCCATATGTATTTATCAAAGCTTTCAAATTCATCTTGTATTTTTATGAATTTATTTGCATTATTTATTGTTGCTTCAATCTTTTTTCTGTATCTAATAATTCCTTCATTATTAAGTAATTCTTCTATTTTTTCTTCATCATATTTTGATATTTTTTTATAATCATAATTATCAAAAGCTAATTTGAAATTTTCTCTTTTTTTGAGTATTGTAATCCAACTTAATCCTGCTTGCATTGATTCTAATAGCAAAAACTCAAAATGAACTTTATCATCATGAACCGCTACTCCCCATTCCTTATCATGATAATCTATATATATTTTACTTCCATTTGCCCAGTCACATCTTTCCATAGAAACTTCCCTTCTACTATAAATATATTTTGCTTTAATTATAACATAATTATTTTTAATATTCATATTCATTAAAAAATAAGCTTAGTTGCTATAACTTTAGTCATAGCAGCTAAGCTTATTTTATCTATAAATAGAATTATATTATAACTTTAACTATAATCATTAATATTGGGACCATTATTGCAGTTAATAATCCTGCAAGTCCCATTGCAAGTCCACTCATTGCTCCTTCTGTTTCACCCATCTCCATAGCTTTTGCTGTTCCTACAGCATGTGAGGAGGCTCCTATTGCAATTCCTCTTGCTACCTTATCTTCTATTTTAAAAATTTTGCATATAAATGGCGCTATTATAGCACCTATTATTCCAGTTATTATTATAGACATTACTGTTATTGATGGAATACCACCAATTGACTCAGATACTTCTATTCCAATTGGTGTGGTTATAAATTTAGGAATCAATGAATTTATAAGTTGTGTGTCATAAGCAAATATCTTACCTAATAATATTACACTGATAAATGATGTCATTACTCCTGTAAATATTCCAATTAATATAGGAAGCTTATGCTTTTTAAGTAATTCTATTTGCTTATACAAAGGTATGGCAAGTGTTACAGTAACTGGCCCTAATAATAAAGATATAACATTTCCACCTTTCTCATAAGATGCTAAATCTATATCAAATATCATAAGGATTAATATAATAAAAGTAATGCTTATAAGCAAAGGATGTAATACGGGTATCTTTGTTTTTTTATTAATAAATAGTCCTAATTCAAAAGCAAGTATTGATATTAATATTCCAAAATAAGGAGTTTCAATAAAATAATCCATCACTTTTCACCCCTTCTTATTACATATTGTACTACAACACCAGTAATTCCCATGACTAATGCAGTGGTTAATATAAGGAATATTAAATAACTTAACCATATCTTAGAAAAACTACTTAATAAGGCTATAAGAGCTACACCTGGTGCTATGAAAAAGAATGCTAAATGATCTAATAAAAAATTCCCCACATCTTCTATCAACTCTAATTTAATTATTTTAAAGTATAGTGATAAAAATAATAATATCATACCTATTATATTTCCAGGGATTGGAATATGTAATGTATTATTAATCAATTCTCCTAATATAAAAAATATTAAAATTATAGCAAACCGTCTTAAAAACTTCATATGTATCTTTCCTTCTTTCTATATTTTATATTAAAAAAGTTTCTAAACGTTATGTTTAGAAACTTTTCCTTGGTGCCCAAAGGCGGAATCGAACCACCGACACGAGGATTTTCAGTCCTCTGC
>NZ_JBQCYD010000032.1:0-25387 GCF_052088025.1 Senegalia sp. (in: firmicutes)
AGATAATCTAATTTTAATTAATTAGACTGTCTACTTTGGAAGTATCATATCATTATAGTTCGTTTTTTTATGTGTGAATTTCCACACAGTGTAAAAAATGTTAACACAAAGTGTCCTTGATAGGTAATTAACAAAGGTTTGTGATTTTTTTATTTGAAGTGTATAAGATATAAGACATATATAAATAAATATTTATGTATATAAATAATCTTAAAAATTATGTCGATTTTTATATCTCTTTTTATATTAGTTTAGATGGCTTGAAATAGCTATTAAATATAAGTATAAATAAATATAAAAAGAATTTTGATAAATTTATAACTATTGGCATGGCTTATGCATTATATATTGTCGAAGGAAAAAAGTTAATAATTCTTTTTTAAGGTTTATATATTTAAGGAGGGTAAAAAAATGAATTTTAGTTTAAATGATGAACATGTAATGATTAGAAAAGTCATGGAAGAGTTTTCTGAAAAGGAAGTTAAACCTATTGCTTCTGAAATAGATCAATCTGAAAGATTTCCAAAAGAAACAGTAGCAAAAATGGTGAAGGCAGGGATGATGGGTATACCATTTCCTAAGGAATATGGCGGTGCTGGTGGAGATGAACTAGCTTATGCAATTGCTGTAGAAGAATTATCAAAAAAATGTGGTACTACAGGAGTTATACTTTCAGCTCATACATCACTTGGTGCTTGGCCAATATATAAATATGGTACAGAAGAACAAAAACAAAAATATTTAGTGCCACTTGCAAAAGGTGAAAAGCTAGGTGCATTTGGTTTAACAGAGCCTAATGCTGGAACAGATGCAGCAGGTCAACAAACAATTGCAAAATTAGAAGGGGACCATTATATATTAAATGGATCAAAAGTATTTATTACAAATGGTGGTCAGGCAGATACTTATATAGTAATGGCTATGACTGATAAATCAAAAGGTACAAGAGGAATAAGTGCTTTCATAGTTGAAGCAGATTATGAAGGATTCAAAATTGGTAAAAAAGAAGATAAATTAGGTATAAGAGCATCAGCTACTACAGAATTAATCTTTCAAAATGTGAAAGTTCCTAAAGAAAATTTATTGGGAGCAGAAGGAAAAGGATTTAAAATAGCAATGTCTACTCTTGATGGTGGTAGAATTGGTATTGCGGCTCAAGCTCTTGGTATCGCAGAAGGTGCTATGGATGAGTCAGTTAAATATGTTAAAGAAAGAGAGCAATTTGGTCGTGCAATAGCAAAATTCCAAGGATTACAATGGATGATTGCAGATATGGAAACAAAAATAAATGCAGCTAGATTACTTGTATATAGTGCAGCAGATAAAAAGAAACAAGGTCTTCCATATGCTAAAGAAGCAGCTATGGCAAAACTTTATGCTTCAGAAGTTGCTATGGAAGTTACTACAAAAGCAGTTCAACTTCATGGAGGATATGGGTATACGAAAGATTATGCAGTTGAAAGAATGATGAGAGATGCTAAGATTACAGAAATATATGAAGGAACTTCAGAAGTTCAAAGAATGGTTATAGCTGGTAATGTATTAGCTTAAAAATGATAGGAGGAATACTTTATGAATATTATTGTATGTATCAAACAAGTTCCAGATACAAATGAAGTTAAAATAGATAAAAAAACAGGAACACTTATAAGAGAAGGAGTTCCAAGTATAATAAATCCAGATGATAAAAATGCATTAGAAGAAGCATTAAGACTTAAGGATGAATATGGTGCAAATGTAGTAGTACTTACTATGGGACCACCTCAAGCAAAGGTAGCTTTAAAAGAAGCTTTAGCTATGGGTGCAGATGAAGGAATATTATTAAGTGATAGAGCATTTGCAGGATCTGACACTTGGGCAACATCTACAACTCTTGCAGGAGCTATAAAGAAATTAGATTATGATATATTACTTTGTGGTCGTCAAGCAATAGATGGAGATACAGCACAAGTTGGACCTCAAATTGCTGAACATTTAAATTTAGCACAAATAACTTATGTTGAAGATTTAAAAATAGATGGTAAAGAAATCATAGCTCATAGAGCAGTAGAAGATGGATATTACAAAGTAAAAGCACAAATGCCAGTACTTCTTACTGCAATTGGTGAATTAAATGAACCAAGATATCCTTCAATGAGAGGAATATTTGATGCATTTAGAGAAAAAGAAATAAAAGTATGGTCTGCAGACGATATAATAGTAGATATGGATGAAATAGGACTTAAAGGATCTCCAACACAAGTTAAAAAATCATTTACACCAGCTACTAGAGGATCAGGAGAGCAATTAGAAGGTAGTACTGAAGAAAAGGTAAGAAACTTAGTTGTAAGACTTAAGGAAAGACAGATAATATAATTATTAGAAGGAGGGAAAATAATGGCTATAAGAGTGATAACAGATAAATGTATTGGGTGTGGAATTTGTGTTAAAGTATGCCCATTTGATGCTATAGATATGATTGATAAAAAAGCAATAATAAAGGATAATTGTACTCTTTGTGGACAATGTGTGGATGCATGTCCTGTAAATGCAATTGTTAAGGATGAAGAAGAAGTAAAGCATAAAATCAATATAGAAGATTATAAGGGTGTATGGGTGTTTGCAGAGCAAAGACAAAATGAAGTATTAAATGTATCCATAGAACTTCTAGGTGAAGGTAGAAAGATGGCAGATAAAAGAGGCGTGGAACTTACAGCAGTATTACTTGGTAGTAATTTAGATGAAAATGCTGAACTTTTATCAAAATATGGCGCAGATAATGTTTTAAAGGTAGATAATGAAAAATTAGAAAACTATACTACTGATGCTTATGCTAAAGTAATAGCTGATTTAATAGATGAAAGAAAACCTGAAATAATGTTAATAGGGGCTACAACAATTGGTAGAGACCTAGGACCTCGCGTATCTGCAAAGGTACACACGGGACTTACTGCAGATTGTACACGTCTTGAAATTGATGAGGAAGATGGTAAATTACTTCAAACTCGTCCAGCTTTTGGTGGAAACTTAATGGCTACTATAGTTTGTCCAAATCATAGACCTCAAATGTCTACAGTAAGACCTGGGGTTATGGAGAAAGCAAAATTTAATGAAGATGCAAATGCTAATATAGAAAATATAGAAGTATCATTTAAAGAAGGGGATTTAAAGACTGAAGTATTAGAAGTTGTTAAATCTGAAAAAGAAATAGTAGCACTTGATGAAGCACCAATCATTGTTGCTGGTGGTAGAGGAATGCAAACTAAAGAAGGTTTTGAATTACTTGAAAAATTAGCAGAAAAATTAGATGGAGTAATAGGAGCATCTCGTGCAGCAGTAGATGAAGGATGGATAGAGCATTCTCATCAAGTAGGTCAAACAGGAACTACAGTAAGACCTAAGTTATATATAGCAGCAGGAATATCTGGAGCTATTCAGCATTTAGCTGGTATGCAATCATCTGATTGTATCGTAGCAATAAATAAAAATGCAGATGCACCAATATTTAAAGTTGCAGATTATGGTATTGTGGGAGATTTATTTGAAGTAATTCCACAATTACTTGAAGCTCTTGATAATGTAGATGACATTGTTACAGCTTTAAAGGGATTAGAAGCATAAATTAAAAATATTAACACTCAAATATATTTAAATATATTTGAGTGTTTTTTTGTAAAAAAATTAATGTATTGTAAAAACATGTCGATATATATATGGGGGTGTATTAATTGAAAAATATTTTTAAGAAAAGTAAAAGAAAAGATAAAAAAGTAGTAGGAAAGAAAAAAAGTCTTAATAAAAGATTAATAAGGCTAGTTGTAATACTCATATTTTCTACAGTTCTATTAGTTGGTGTTTCTTCATATTTAGTATCAGTTAATTCCTTAGAAGAAGAATTAAAGAATTCATCATCTCAACTTACTCAAGAAATTAAAAATGGGGTATCTGAGTACTTTTTAAATTATGAAAAAGGAATAAATGTAATTTCTAAAAATGAAGCATTTACTGATTTAGAAGAAGAATTAAGTGAAGAAGAAGTAAATAATATCAATAAAGCTTTAGGTGATTATTATAATTCAAATGATGAAATATTAAGTATTTATTTTGCTCCAACAGTAGGAGGATTTTATGATTTTCCACAAACTGATTTAGGTGAAGATGAATCATATATTCCTACTACAAGACCATGGTATAGTTTAGCAGAGGAAAATAAAAAAACTATATGGAATGATCCATATTTAGATGTAGATACAAAGGAAACAATTGTTACAATATCAGTACCTTCATATAATGGTGATGATTTAAAAGGAGTTATAGCAATTGATCTATCATCTAAGGTGTTGGCTGATAGATTAGGAAAAATTAAGGGTGAGGATGAAGGAGAATTAATATTAGTAGATGGCAACAATATTGTAATATCTCATCCAAACATTGATTTAGTAGGAGAAGAATTACCTATAGAAGAAGTGAACACTGCTACAGCAAAAAAAGAAAGTGGTATAGTAGAATATTCTATGGAAGAAAACGGAAAAGAAGAAGATAAATTCACTACGTTTTCAACAATAGGTGGATTAAATTGGAAGGTATTAAATACTACATATATGTCTGAAATAAGAGAAGAAGCAAACAAAATTCTTTTTTACAATTTGGTAATTGCAATTTTTGTATTGACTATAGCAATAGCTGCAGCACTTTATTACTCTAAAAAGATAACCAAACCTATAAATCTTCTAGTAAAGGATATGGAAAAAGTTAAAGAGGGAGATTTTACTGTAAAGTCAAATATAATTACAAATGATGAAATAGCTACATTATCAGAGACATTTAACATAATGGTAGGGGAAGTAAAACACCTTATAAATAATTCAAGAGAAGCATCAATGTCAGTAATAAGTTCATCACAAGAACTTGCAGCAACATCTGAAGAAACTAGTGCCCAGGCAGAAGAAGTATCTCGTACTGTTGAAGAAATAGCAAAAGGAGCTTCAGAGCAAGCATCTGATGCAGAAAATGGAGCAAACCTTGTAGCAGGACTGGGTGAGCGTATAAATGAACTAGTAATAAATAGTGAACAGATAATAAATGATACTAAAACTGTAATGGATTTAAATATAGAAGGGGTATCAGCAGTAGAAAGTTTAAAGGAAGAAAATAAAGAAAATAAGCTTACAACAGATAATATAGAAAAAGCTGTAACAGGATTAAATGATAAATCAAAAAATATAGGAGAAATCCTTGGAACCATAACATCAATTGCAGAGCAGACGAATTTGCTTGCACTTAATGCATCCATAGAAGCAGCAAGAGCAGGAGATGCAGGACGTGGATTTGCAGTTGTAGCAAATGAAATAAGGAGCCTTGCAGAAGGTTCAGGTATAGCGGCAGAAAAGATAAGGGATATAATACTAGGACTTCAAAATGAAAGTAAAAACACAGTAGATGCTATGAGAGATGTAAAATCAAGTGCAGAAAAACAAGATAATGCAGTAGAGAAGGTAAATAATAGTTTTTCTAATATATCAAATAAAATAGATGATATATCAGCTAAGATAGAAAATATGAATGAATATATAAAGACTATTGAAGAGAGCAAAAATGGTCTAGTAGATAGCATACAAAACATATCATCAGTATCAGAAGAAACAGCAGCAGCATCAGAAGAAGTAAGTGCTTCCATGCAAGAGCAAACAAGTGCAGTAGAACAAGTAGCAATGCTTGCAAATAATTTATCTGCTCTTTCTGACAAATTAAATAGCGAAATAGAGAGATTTAAAATTTAATAATATTTTTTAAAAGTGGACATGTTTATAGTCCACTTTTTCGTGTTATAATATCTATAGTTAATAGATTGAGGTGATATGAATGAAAGTGTATGCTTTAGTTGGAACAAGTGGAACAGGTAAGAGTTATAAGGCTATAAATTTAGCAAAGGATAAAAAAATAAAATATATATTAGATGATGGTTTGCTTATAAAAGGAACAAAAATCATGGCAGGAAAATCAGCAAAAAGAGAACATTCTACAATAAAAGCAGTAAAAACAGCCTTGTTTATGGATGAAGGACATAGAAAATCAGTATTAAATATATTAAAAAACGATAAAATAGAAAGTATATTATTGATTGGCACTTCAGAAAGAATGGTAGAAAAGATAGCAAAAGCACTTGAACTTCCTGAAATTTCTGAGAAAATATATATAGATCAAATTTCAAAAAAAGAAGAGATAGCAATAGCAAGAAATTCTAGAATGAAGGAAGGAAAACATATAATTCCAGTACCAACCTTTGAAGTAAAGAAAGACTTTTCTGGTTATTTTCTTGATACACTTAAAATATTTAAGAGAAAAGGTGACAAAAAAGAAGATAGCTATGAGAAAACTGTAGTTAGACCAACCTTTAGTTATCTTGGCAAATATACTATTTCAAATGGAGTATTAAAGGATTTAATAAGGATATCAGGCTATAGAATATCCAATATTTCAAAGATAAGTAATGTTTATATCAAGGATGATATACATGGTATAGAAATAAATATAGATATAAATATGGATAAAGTGGAGGCCATTCCTCCATTAATAATACAATTGCAAGAATCTATAATTGCTGAAATTGAATATGCAACTGCTTTAAATGTTTTAGCAGTGAATGTTAATGTTAAAAAAATCATAAATATTTAATTAACACTTTTATTCTTAGCTTCATATAGTTTAAAAGTAGCCTCTGAGGGTAACTATCATAAGTATAAAGTAAATTAGGAGGTAGTAATATGACATATGATTTGATAGAAGAAAATGATAAAATAATAATAAAAAATATAAAAAACTTTGAACCTAAACATATATTTGAATGTGGTCAGGCATTTAGATGGCATGTAGAGGAAGATGATTCCTATACTATAGTTGCATTTGGCAAGATATTAAATATTTCAAAAGTAGGAAATGATGCAATTTTTTCTAATACTAATAAAGAAGATTTTTTAAAGATTTGGTATCATTATTTTGATTTAGATAGAGATTATGACAAAATCAAAGATGAACTTTCAAAGGATGAAATAGTTAAAGAAGCTATAAAATTTGGAAGTGGAATGAGAATATTAAATCAAGATGAGTGGGAAATGCTTATTTCCTTTATTACATCTGCAAATAATATGATTTCTAGAATAAAAAAATCCTTGAATTTATTAAGTGAAAAATATGGAGAATTAATAGGAGAATATAGAGGTAATAAATATTATTCTTTTCCTAGCGCAGAGAGTTTAAATAGATTATCATTAGAAGATATCAAAGATTGTGGCGTAGGATTTCGTGCTAAATATATTTTATCAGCAGCAAATATCATATCAAGAGAAGAAATAGATGTTTATGCTATAAAAAATCTACCAACTGAAGATGCAAGACGAGATCTTTTGATATTTCCAGGAGTAGGACCAAAAGTGGCAGATTGCATAATGTTATTTTCTATGGAAAAATCAGATGCCTTTCCTATAGATGTGTGGGTAAAAAGAGTTATGGAATATTTTTATTTAAAGGAAGATACTAAATTAAAAGTTATTCAAAAATATGGAGAAGAAAAATTCGGACACCTTGCAGGTTTTGCACAACAATATTTATTTTATTATGCAAGAGAACTTGGAATAGGTAAGAAGAAGTAAGTAATTAAGGGGGTTCTTTTTGTGTTAGGAACTATAGTTGATTTTTTTGCTATATTAATAGGAGGAATAATAGGAGTAAATATAAAAAATGGGTTAAAGGACAATTATAAAAGAATTATCATGGATTCACTTGCATTAACAGCAATAGTTATTGGACTTAATAATGCACTTAAAGATGTAAATTTACTTGTTGTAATATTTAGTGTAGTATTGGGATCTATTGTAGGTGAGGCTATAAATATAGAAGGTAGACTCAATAAACTAGGAGATTTCTTAGAAGGTAAATTTGGAAGAGGTGATAAAAACTTTGCTAAGGGTTTTATCACAACATCTTTAATATTTTGTGTAGGAGCTATGTCTATAGTAGGTGCACTTGAAAGTGGTCTTACAGGTAATCATGACACACTTTATGCAAAGTCAGTATTAGATGGGGTAACTGCTATAATATTTGCATCTACATTTGGTATAGGGGTAATTTTTTCTGCTATATCTGTATTTATATATCAAGGTACTATAACCCTTTTAGCTTCTTCCTTAAGCGGAGTGCTGATAGATTCAGTAGTTTTAGAGATGTCAGCTGTAGGAGGAATATTAATTCTTGCAATAGGAATAAATGTATTAGAATTAAAAGAACTAAAGGTAAGCAATATGCTTCCAGGAATATTTTTCCCCCTAGTATTTTATATGGTTAAATTAGTTTTTTAATCTATATCATTTTAGATATATATCATATATAATGAAATGTAGAATAAACTTTAAAGGGGATTAAGAATGAATAAAAGAAAAGTAATATCGTATTTGAATTTTTTACCACTAATTATATTATCAATATTACTATTTAAAGTAATAGATAATCCACATTCTTTTATAGATTTTTTAAGTATATTAAGTCCTTTTTTAATTGCATTTGGTATAGCCTATCTTTTAAATCCCTTAGTTGACTATCTAGGAAAAACTTTTAAATTAAATAGAATAGGCAGTATATTTTTTGCATATATAATAGTACTTGGTGCTTTAGTGTTTTTAATATCCATAGTTACACCAAATATAATTGAAAGTATAACAACACTTATAAGCAATACTCCTACTTACATAAAAAACATTCAAGAATTTCTTGAATATAATGTAACTAGATTTGAAATATTTAGTGGAACAAATATAACTCAAACCATAGAAGATTTGATATTAGATTCACTTACAAAAATAACAGAAGTTGCAAATTCTGCTGTTAATCAAGTACTATCTCAAGCAATAAATGCAACAGCATTTTTAATTAAATTGATTTTATCTATAGTTATATCAATATATATGCTTAAAGATAAAGAGAATTTTAAAAGACAGATAAAGAGATTATTATATTCTGTACTTAATTATAATAATGCTACAAAGACTATAGAACTAGGTAGGGATGTAAATAGAGTATTTTCTAGGTATCTAGTAGGTAAATTCATAGACTCATTAATAGTAGCTATTATTTGCTTCTTAGTGCTATTTATAGTAGTCAGAGCACCATTTTCTATGTTGCTTAGTGTAATAGTAGGTATTACTAATATGATACCTTATTTTGGGCCATTTATTGGAGCAGTACCTGCTGTAATTATAACGCTTTTCATATCTCCTATAAAAGCATTGTGGGTTGCAATTACAATACTTGTAATTCAACAATTTGATGGACTTTATTTGGGACCTAAAATATTAGGTGAACATGTAGGAGTTAAACCATTTTGGATTATATCTGCAATAAGTATAGGTGGTTCACTATTTGGATTTATGGGAATGCTATTAGGTGTACCTGTTATAGCAGTTATTAGACTTTTAGTTTTAAGATTTATAGATAAGAGTTTAAAAAACAATAATATAGATATATAAATATAGAAGAAAAAACGAGAATCAAAGAGCTAGAAGAAGATATTCATATATAATAACAATTAATAGGCAATTAGTAGTAATTTATAGGTTTGCATATAATACTACAAAATTGTACTATTATATTTAGAAGGATTAGCACTCACTAAGAGTGAGTGCTAATAATGAAAATATTTAAAAATTTGAGGAGGGTAATTAATGAATTTAAAACCATTAGGAGACAGATTAGTAATTAAAAAGATAGAAGCACAAGAAAAAACTAAAAGCGGAATTGTTTTACCAAACTCAGCACAAGAACAACCACTAATTTCAGAGGTGTTGGCACTGGGAGATGGAATAACTTCAGATGATAAAAAGAAAGATACTATAAAAGTAGGAGATAAAGTTATAGCATCTAAATTTTCTGGAACAGAAGTTAAGCTTGATGATGAAGATTATATAATAATTAAATTAAACGATGTACTTGCAATAGTTGAGTAAAAATTTCAAAAAAATTAAAGGAGTGATTATTTAATGGCTAAACAAATTAGATTTGGAGAAGAAGCCCGCCGTTCAATGGAAAAGGGTATAAATAAATTAGCAGATACAGTTAAAGTTACATTAGGACCTAAAGGAAGAAATGTAGTTCTTGGCAAGAAATTTGGTTCACCTTTAATTACTAATGATGGAGTTACTATAGCGCGTGAAATAGAATTAAAAGATGCATATGAAAATATGGGCGCACAACTTGTAAAAGAAGTAGCTACAAAAACAAATGATGTTGCAGGAGATGGAACAACTACAGCTACTTTACTTGCACAAGCAATGATAAGAGAAGGACTTAAGAATGTTGCAGCTGGAGCAAATCCTATGATCCTAAAAAAAGGGATACATAAGGCTGTAGAAGTTGCAGTAGAAGAGATAAAAAATATTTCAAAGACAATAGAAAGCAAGGAAGCAATAGCACAAGTTGCATCTATTTCAGCAGATGATGAAAATATAGGTGAATTAATAGCAGAGGCTATGGAAAAGGTAGGAAAAGATGGAGTTATAACTGTTGAAGAATCACGTTCAATGGGTACTACTTTAGATGTAGTTGAAGGAATGCAGTTTGACAGAGGATATTTATCACCTTATATGGTAACAGATACGGAAAAAATGGAAGCATCCTTAGATGATCCATATATTTTAATTACAGATAAAAAAATAACTAGTATTCAAGAAATATTACCAGTACTTGAGCAAATAGTTCAACAAGGTAAGCAACTTCTTATAATAGCAGAAGATATTGAAGGAGAAGCACTTGCAACATTAGTAGTAAATAAAATTAGAGGAACATTTAATTGTGTTGCTATAAAAGCACCTGGTTTTGGAGATAGAAGAAAAGAAATGTTAAGAGATATTGCAATCCTTACAGGTGGAGATGTTATAAGTGAAGAATTAGGATATGATTTAAAAGAAACTACATTAGATATGCTAGGAACAGCATCTAGTGTTAGAATAGACAAAGAAAATACTACTATAGTAAATGGAAATGGAAATGAAAATGAAATAGCTAATAGGGTAAATGAAATAAAAGCTCAAATCGAATCATCTGATTCAGAATTTGATACAGAAAAACTTCAAGAAAGACTTGCAAAGCTTGCAGGAGGAGTTGCTGTTATACAAGTTGGAGCTGCTACAGAAACAGAACTTAAGGAAAGAAAATTAAGAATAGAAGATGCATTATCAGCAACTAGGGCTGCAGTAGAAGAAGGAATAGTTCCTGGTGGTGGAACAGCACTTATAAATGCAATACCAAAGATCAAAGAACTTGTAAATCAAACAAAAGGTGATGAGAGAACTGGAGTAAACATAGTACTTCGTTCACTAGAAGAACCAGTAAGACAGATTTGTGAAAATGCAGGACTTGAAGGTTCAGTAATAGTTGAAAAGATCAAAACTAGTGAAAAAGGTATAGGATTTGATGCATTAAATGAAGAATATGTAAACATGATAGATTCAGGTATAGTTGATCCTACAAAAGTAACAAGATCAGCACTTCAAAATGCTGCATCAGTTTCAGCAATGGTTCTTACTACAGAATCAGTTGTAGCAGATGAAGAAAATGAAGATGATAACATGCCAATGGGCGGCGGAGGAATGCCAGGAGGTATGGGCGGAATGCCAATGATGTAAGTGAAAAAAATAAAAGCATGCAGATTTTAATCTGCATGCTTTTTTAATATTTAATTACATTCTAAAACTATCTACTTCTCTTTCAGCTTCTTCACGGCTCATATCATATCTTTCTTGGAGTTTTCCAACTAATTTTTCTCTATCACCTTCAATAACATCTAAATCATCATTAGTAAGTTTACCCCATTTTCTTTGAGCTTCACCTTTTACTTGCGTCCATTTTGCTTTAAAATCTGATTTATCCAAATTAGTACCTCCTTATATTATTTTAACCTAATTAATATATACCCACATATGTTAATTTTAAAAATTAATTATGATACATATTATCTCTTTCTATTTCATCATAAGATTTACCATATCTTTCTGTAAACTTCTCGTTCAATTTTTCTGTATCACCATTTATATACTCTATATCTTCATCTGTTATCTTATTCCATTTTTCTTTTATAGTAGCTTTTAATTCTTCCCATTTTGATTTGTTATTGTGTGTCATGGGTAAACACCTCCTTTAAAATATATTATACCCATAATTTTTATTTTAAAATAATTAAAAAAGAATGTTTCGGAAATTAATTCCAAAAACATTCTTTTTATTATATTTTCCTATATGTTTTAATTGTGTTTATTTTACAGTGTTAGCTTCTTTAATTGACTTATCAGCATCTATTTTAGCTTCTCTTTCAGCCTTTGTTCTTATTCTAACATCTGGTTCAGAAGGTATTCCAAATAGAGGAACAAATCTATCTAATCCAGTTAATGTAAGAATTAGTATTGATCCAACTGCAATCATTGCCATAAAATTGTATTTAATAATATCTATTGCTGTGAATGAAGCTAGAGGATACACTGCACTAGCAATCCCTACATAAAAACTCATATAAACATGCCATGGGATTAATTGTGAACCAAATACCCCAAGTGCATCATTGTATGTTGCATTTCTAAGTCTTAGCTTGTACATATCTTCTTCACTAGCTATAACATTTTCATCAGTAAGATTTTTCATAATAGGTCCAATAGTTACTATTTGAGCCATCTCATCAGATAAAGCAGCATTACCTGCTATTGAAAGTAGACCATTTGCAAACATAAGTTGTCTAACTTTTCGAATCCTCTTAGATATGAAATTAGATAAAGGTGCAAAAGCATCCATCTTTGCCATTATACCACCAAAAGCACCAACCCACATCATCATTACTATAACCCAGCTACCTGCATCGGCAAAACCTGTAATCATTAAATTTAAAAATCCATCATCACCACTTATAGATGTTACAGTACCTGCAAATAATCCTAAAATTAATGATGTAATTATTCCAATACCAAGACATGCTAGAGTAGGTAGTCCTTTAATAGCAACAGCTATAACTAATATAAGTGGAATAACCATATAAAAAGGAACTCCATCTTGTACTTGATTTAATAAGGTAACAGCAGAAGGTCTTTTTGCATCTAAGTTAGTCCATACTTCTTCAGGAATTTGTTGGATAGCATCAGCTGCATTACCAACTATATCAGGTAATCCCATAAATAAACCAACTACAAATATAACAATAGCTGATAGAATTAAAGTTGATACAGACCAAACTCCTTGATGTCTGATTCTGTGTATAACTTCAACCTTGTGTATACCAGAACTTACTACAGTAGTATCAGATATAAGACCTATATTGTCTCCAAAACAAGCTCCTCCAGCTACTGCCGCAGTAGTAAGCATAAGATTTCCACCTACAATATGATTTAACCATAAAAATATTGGTGCAGCTGCAGCAAAAGTTCCCCAAGATGTACCTGTAGCAACTGATAAAATACCAGTAACAAATAATGCAGTAACAGCTACGGTTTTTCCATTAAGTCCAAGGTTTAAAGCTGCATTTATGATAGCTGCCCCCACACCTGTAGCCATAAATGCTTCTGCCATAGCATAAGCTGCCATAAGAATAAAAAATACTAATTGCATTTCCTTCACGTTTTCTACAGCACTATCTAATAACTCATTAAAAGATAATTTTTCTGTTGCAAAAGCTATAATAGCAGCATAAATTGTAGCTATTGGTGCTGCAATAAGTGCATTAAATTCTGCAATCATCAGTCCTGCCAATAAGAAAACTGGTGAAAACTTCATTAGCCCCATAATAAAATTCATAAATAATCTTCCCCTTATTTAATATATTTTGAAACAATAGTAAAAAATTAAAACTAAAACATATAGGAAATAAAAAACAATGAAACACAATATAATATAGATGTAAAATAATAGAATATTGTAAAAAAGAACGATTTCATTGATAACATCATAACAAATTTTTAATAAATAAACAAGCTTTTTAAAATATTTTTAATATTACATTTTTTAGATCATACTCCTATATGGTATAATTATGTTAGTTAAAAAAATAGATTATAAATAAAGGTGGATTGTATGAGTAATTCGAAATTAAATGAATTAAAAAACTATATAAAAGATTTGGGAAATGTAGCAGTAGCTTTTTCAGGGGGTGTAGATAGTACCTTACTTGCAAGAGTTGCAACAGATACATTAAAGGAAAAAGCCATTGCAATTACTATCAGTGGACCTCAACATTCAAGTGTAGAGATTAAAGAAGCAAAAGAATTTGCAAGTAGTATAGGAATAAATCATATTGTAATCGAAATGAAAAGTATAGAAAATGAGGAATTAATATATAACCCAGAAAATAGATGCTATATATGTAAAAAAGATGTATTTTCTAAAATAAAAGAAGAAGCAAAAAAACACGGTATAAGTAATGTATTAGATGGTACAAATATAGATGATTTGGGTGATTATAGGCCAGGACTGAAAGCCTTAGCTGAATTAAATATAATTAGTCCATTAAAAGAAGTGGGACTTAATAAAGAAGATATTAGAAAAATATCTAAAGAATTAGATCTACCAACTTGGGATAAGCCTGCTTTTGCATGCCTTATAACTAGAATACCCTATGGAGAGAAACTTACAAATGAAAAACTTCGTATGATAGAGGCTGCAGAAAACTATATTCACAGTTTAGGATTCAATCAATACAGGGTAAGAAATCATGAAAAAACTGCAAGAATAGAAGTGATAAAAGAAGATTTACCTAAGTTTTTTAATGTAGAATTTATGAAAGAAGTATCTGATAAACTAAAAGAAATAGGCTTTAAATATGTAAGTTTAGATTTAGAAGGATATAAGATGGGGAAAATGAATCTTGGAGTTGAAGATATTGAATAAAGATGAATTAAAAATTTTTTTAGAAAGAATCAAAAATGAAGAAATATCAATAGATGATGGAGTAGAAAAAATAAAGAAGTTAGAATATGATGATTTGGGATATGCTAAAATAGATAATCATAGGGAAATCAGGAATGGATATCCAGAAGTAATCTATTGTGAAAACAAATCAAATGAGCACATAAAAGGTATAATAGAAAATATGCTTAAAACAGGAAATAATATATTAGCTACTAGGGCAACAAGAGAAAACTATGAATATGTTAAAGATATTGATAGTGATATAGAATATTATGAAATACCTCGATTAATTGTAATAAAAAAGAAAAAAATAAATATTATAGGTGGAACAGTACTGATTGCAACAGGTGGAACAAGTGATATAAAGGTTGCAGAAGAGGCAGCTATAACTCTTGAAATCTTTGGAAATAAAGTAGAAAGATTATATGATGTAGGAGTTGCAGGTATTCACAGATTACTTTCAAATAAGGATAAATTAAATGAGGCAAATGTTATAATAACAGTAGCAGGTATGGAGGGAGCACTAGCTTCTGTAGTAGGTGGGCTCACAGATAAACCGGTAATAGCAGTACCTACAAGTGTAGGATATGGTGCAAGTTTTAATGGACTTGCAGCACTCCTTGCCATGCTTAATTCTTGTGCATCTGGTGTGGGTGTTGTAAATATTGATAATGGATTTGGAGCAGGATATTTAGCTAGTACAATAAATAGGCAGATTGAATCTTAAAAATAATAGGGGGTAGTATAAATGGAAGAAAAAATATTATATTTTGATTGTCTATCTGGAATAAGTGGAGATATGACAATAGGAGCATTACTTGACTTAGGGATAAATAAGGAAAAGTTTTTAGAAGAGATAAAAAAGATAAATATAGATGAATTTGAATTAGAAATAAAAAAGGGTGAAAAAAATGGTATAACAGGTATTGATTTTGATGTGATAATTAAAGGTCATGACCATGATCATTCACATGACAATCACCACAGTCACGATCATTCTCATCACCACGTGCATAGAAATTTAGAAAATATAGAAAAGATAATAGATGATAGTGATTTAAATAAAAATGTAAAAAATATGAGTAAAAAAATATTTAAATATGTTGCAGAAGCAGAAGCTAAGATTCATGGAAAATCAATAGATGAAGTTCATTTTCATGAAGTAGGAGCAGTGGATTCTATTGTGGATATAATAGGTACATCAATTTGTATAGATTTATTAGATGTAGATAAAATATATTCATCACCTATCCATATAGGGACAGGCCATGTAAAGTGTGCCCATGGTATAATACCAGTTCCAGCACCAGCAACTCTTGAAATATTAAAGGATATTGAAGTTTATTCAAAAGGAATAAAATCAGAACTTGTAACACCAACAGGAGCAGCTATAATAAAAGCATTGGCCTGCGATATAATAGACATGCCACAGATGAAAATAGAAAAAATAGGTTATGGAATAGGAACAAAAGATTTAGATATTACAAATGTACTTAGGGTAATTATAGGTAAAAAAAAAGTAAAAAAAAGATAATATTACTTGAAACAAATATAGATGATATGAATCCAGAAATATATTCATATATAATACCAAAACTGCTTGAAAAAGGTGCATTAGATGTATATTTAACTAATATTATAATGAAGAAGAATAGACCAGCAGTGAAATTATCAGTGATAGTAAATGATGATAAAAAAGAAGATATAATGGAAGCAATATTTAAAGATACCACAACTTTTGGCATAAGAATGATTGATATAGATAGGGAAGTATTAGATAGAAGGTTTGAAGATGTAAATACTAAATATGGTAAAATAAGAGTGAAAATAGGAGAAAAAAATGGAAAAATCATTCAAAGTTCTCCCGAGTATGAAGAAGTAAAAAAGATAGCAGAAAAAAATAATACATCTATAAATGATGTATATAATGAAGTAATTAAAAACATATAAAAAAACATGAATGGCTAATAGCCATTCATGTTAATTTTTTGCACTAGAATCTAAATTTTTATCATCAAAAATATAATCATGCATTTGTTTTATCGTTTCTTCCTCATCATATACTAAATAATAAACCTTATCTATAGTTTGACCTTGTGCATATCCATCTCTTGGGAATCTTTCCATTTCAGGAGTCATAGATCCATTTGTCATTACTGAAGTTCCCATCTTTATAATTTCTGAATTAGTAAGGCTTGTCTTTATTAAAGGAAGTATTTCATTTGAAAGAGCAATATTTGATGCTATACTTCTGTTTTTAACCTTGTTAAAAAGTGACATCAAAACAGTTCTTTGTCTTTCAGTTCTTTCAAAATCTCCATTTCCTGCATATCTAATTCTACTATATTTTAAAGCTTGATCTCCATTTAATGTTTGAACTCCAGCCGATGATACACCAGCTCTTGAAACCTCATAATCTTTTATATCAATTTCAATTCCATCTACTGCATCTATGATCTTTGGAAGGGTTGAAAAGTTTACTGTAGCAAAATCTTTTATATTTAAATTGAAATTTTGATTTATAGTCTTTACAGCAAGATCAGGACCACCAAAAGCATATGCATGGTTTAATTTATCCTTGCCCCTGCCTTCTATATCCACATAAGAATCTCTCATTATAGATGTAAGTTTTAATTTATTGTGCTTATCATCTATAGTAAGAACCATAATAGCATCAGATCTACCAGTAACTCCATCCTCTGCATCAATACCAAAAAGTGCTATGTTTTTTACCTTATTGTTTTTTTCTTCTAATTTCTTTGCAACTTCCTTATCAATTCCTAAATCTTCATTGTCTGTAGATAAATCAGTCCTATCTAGTTTATTTACAGTAGATACAAAGTAAGCTCCACCACCTATTATAAGTCCTATAAATATTGCTAAAAATCCTATTAAAAATATTTTCTTTTTCGACATATTATCATTCCTTTTCATAAAATACCTACATAGTATTATATCCCTATCAATCTAAAACTACAATAGTAAATTTAAATATTAACATGCTTGTAATAATATATCTACATCATTGTTGACAGTTACATGTAAAAATAGTATACTTTTATAATGGTTATTGATAATGAATGTTATTCTCAATAACCATCATTAATTTGTAAAGGAGGGATTAAATGATACGTTTGAAAACAGAATATATAAATATTGGCTATGAGGAAAACTTGATTATAAAAGATCTAAGTGTTGAGATACCTGATAAGAAGATAACCACTATAGTTGGTCCAAATGGATGTGGAAAATCAACCTTGCTAAAGGCTATTACAAGAATCATTTCATCAAAAAGTGGAAATATAATATTAGATGGAAAAGATATGATGAAAATGGATACGAAAAGTTTAGCTAAGAAGATATCTATACTTCCACAAACACAAGGACAAATAGAAGGTTTATCAGTAAAAGAATTGGTTTCCTATGGTCGCTTCCCATATCAAAAAGGTTTTGGGAGACTTTCTAATAAGGATAAGGAGATTATTGACTGGGCTTTAGATGTCACAGGAACTATGATTTATAAAAATAGGTCAATAGATGCTCTATCAGGAGGGCAACGTCAAAGAGTTTGGATTGCAATGGCTTTGGCCCAAGAGACTGATATTATATTTTTAGATGAACCTACTACTTATTTGGATATGGCCCATCAATTAGAAATTTTAGAATTGTTGCAAAAACTCAATATAGAACAACATCGCACTGTCGTTATGGTACTTCACGATCTAAACCAGGCAGCGAGATTTGCAAATTACATAATAGCTCTAAAAAATGGAAAGATAATTAAAGCTGGAAATAGTGAAGAGGTTATAAACAAAAAAGTACTTAAGGAAGTTTTTAATATTGATGCTGAAATAGGAATTGATCCAAGGACAAAAAAACCAATATGCACAACATATAATTTGATAAAAGGAGACAAATAAAATGAAAAAAATACTTATAGCAATGTTAATAATGATTATATTAATTAGTGTAGGATGTAGTAATGAACCTTCAAATGATTTAAATGAAGAGCAACAAGAAGATAAAAATACAGAAACTATTACTTATAAATCAGAAAATGGAGATATAGAAGTACCAAAGAATCCCCAAAGAATAGTTGTTTTATATGGTACCTTATCAGGACATGTTATGGCTTTAGATGGAAATATAGTGGGGGTAGAAAAGTGGTCTATGGACAATCCTAACTATGAAGGATACCTTGATAATGCAGTAGAAGTTTCAGATGAAAACATAGAAAAAATAATGGATTTAGATCCAGACCTTATAATTACAGGTTCAACTAATAAAAATCTTGACAAGTTTCAAAAGATAGCTCCAACAGTTTCATTTACTTATGGTAAACTTGGCTATTTAGAGCAATACTTAGAAGTTGGAAAGCTTATGAATAAAGAAGATGAAGCTAAAAAATGGATAGATAATTTTAGGGCAAAGGCAAAAAAATCTGGAGAAGATATAAAAGCTAAAATAGGAGAAGACTCTACAGTATCAGTAATAGAAGGAGACAACAAACAGATGTATGTCTTTGGTGATAATTGGGGAAGAGGAACAGAGATACTTTATAAAGAAATGGGGCTAAAGATGCCTGAAAAAGTTAAAGAAGATGCCTTAAAAGAGGGATATTTTGCCCTATCTTCAGAAGTTCTTCCAGAGTATTCTGGTGATTATATAGTATTTTCTAAGAATACAGAAGGTGACAATTCTTTTCAAGAAACAAAAACTTATAAAAATATTCCAGCAGTTAAAAATAACAGAGTACTGGAAGTTGATACAAACAAGTTTAATTTCAACGATCCAATTTCTCTAGATTATCAATTAGATAAATTTATTGAATTCTTTTTAGGACAATAAATTTGATATTTAAGTAGGTATAAAAATATAAATGAGGAGTTCAATACTAAAGAATTCCTCATTTTCACTATTGTTAGAGAGGTATGATTTAATGAGAGGAAATGATGGAGTTATAAGTTTTGGATTTAAACTTTTTATCGCAATTATATTAATGGTATTTGCCTTTATAATTTCCATGGTATTTGGAGCTGCTGAAGTATCTTTACATGATGTGTGGCTTGCAATAAGCACAAATATAAAAGTGGACAAGGTGCTTATAATAAGAGAAATAAGGCTCCCACGAGAGATAGCAGCTATATTTGTTGGGGCTGCTCTTGCTGTAGCTGGGGCTATAATGCAAGGAATTACGAAAAATCCATTGGCCGATCCAAGTCTTTTAGGACTTACTTCAGGAGCAAACCTGGCTCTTACAATAGTTATTGCATTTTTCCCATCTGCTAATTATATGGTGATTTTAGTTTCGTGTTTTATAGGATCAGCACTAGCTGTGCTTTTAGTCTTTCGGATAAGTAGTTCAAAAAAAGGTGGTTTTTCACCTCTTAGAATAGTTTTAGCAGGTTCAGCCATATCTACATTCTTATATGCCATAGCTCAAGGAATACAGATTTATTTCAAATTATCAAAAGATGTATCTATGTGGACAGCTGGAGGGTTAGTAGGTAGTTCTTGGAGACAACTTGCTATTATAGTTCCCTTTATTGTAGTAGGAATAATTATGGCAATATTTTTATCTAGACAACTAACTATATTGTCATTAAGTGAAGATGTTGCAGTGGGTCTTGGTCAGAAAACCACAAAGGTAAAGGCAATATTGTTTGTAGCTATAACCATTCTTGCAGGAGCCTCGGTAGCTTTAGCATCAAATTTAGTATTTATAGGTCTTATGATTCCTCATATTGCATATTTCCTTGTTGGAAAAGACTATAAATTTGTAATTCCTATTTCAGCTGTTTTAGGAGCTACACTAATGCTTATAGCAGATACCTTGGGGCGGATTATAAATGCACCTTATGAAACTCCGGTGACTGCTATAGTATCTATAATAGGATTGCCATTTTTTCTATTTATAGTTCATAGGGGAGGAAATAAAATATGAATATAGATAAAAATATTTTTAAAAATCATAAAGTTATTTTACTTATATTACTGGCATTGATGGGCGTAACTATATTATTAAATATGGGAATAGGAGACTTTTCTCTACCTTATGACAGGGCTATACAAACTATTTTGGGAAATGGAACAAGTAAAGAAAAGTTTGTATTATTTGAACTTAGACTTCCTAGAATATTTATCACTATATTATCAGGAATGGCACTGGCATTATCAGGAGCTATTTTGCAAGGCATTACACAAAATGAATTAGCAGATCCTGGTATTATAGGTATAAATTCTGGTGCAGGGGTTGCGGTTGCTATATTTTTTCTTTTTGTACCAATAGATGGTGGAAACTTTTCTTATTTGATACCTGTTGTAGCTTTTATAGGGGCATTATTTTCTTCTATAATCATATATTTACTAGCTTATAAAAAAGGCTACGGAACTGATCCTGTACGGCTTATTATTTTAGGAGTTGGATTTTCAATGGCTCTTTCAGGACTTATGATAGTTATAATATCATCTGCTGAAAGGAGTAAGGTTGAGTTTATATCAAAATGGTTATCTGGTAATGTATGGGGAATAGATTGGGTGTTCATATTAGCTATTGTCCCATGGTTAGCTTTTTTGATTCCATTTACTTTATACAAAGCAAATAAGCTAAATATTATAAATCTAGGTAGGGATATATCGATAGGTCTTGGAATGAATTTAGAAAAAGAAAGGATAGAGCTTCTCCTATCAGCAGTAGCCTTATCTGCCTCTGCAGTTTCTGTTACAGGAAATATATCATTTATAGGTCTTATGTCACCTCATATTGCGAGGGCTTTGGTAGGTCATAGGAGTCAAAAGTTTATTCCAATTGCAATCATTACAGGTGGATTTTTACTTTTATTAGCAGATTTTATAGGACAAAATCTAGTAAAGCCCAATGGATTACCTGCTGGTATAATAGTATCATTGATAGGTGCACCTTATTTTATATACATTCTTATGAAAAAATGATAGCTTAATTTCCTTGACACTTTGGTCGAATTTTGGTACCATTATCTAAACTTAATAAACAGTAACTCGTATATACTCTGGAATAAGGCCAGAAAGTCTCTACCGGACAACCGTAAATTGTCTGACTATGAGTGGAAAACTTGGGATATAATAGTTTATATATAACCTTAAGTTCCACTTGTGGAACCTAGGGTTATTTTTAATTTTAAAGGAGGATTATAATGGAAAAATTTCTAAAAGAAGGTTTAACATTTGATGATGTATTATTAGTACCTGCAAAGTCAGAGGTCTTACCTAAAAATACAAAAACTACAACACAACTTACAAGTAAGATCAAATTAAATATACCACTTTTAACAGCAGGAATGGACACAGTAACTGAAGCAAAAATGGCAATAGCAATAGCACGTGAAGGTGGAATAGGAATAATTCACAAAAATATGTCTATAGATGCACAAGCATTAGAAGTAGATAGGGTGAAAAGGTCAGAGCATGGTGTAATAACAGATCCATTTTCACTTTCACGCGATCATTTAATATCAGATGCATTAGATCTTATGGAGAGATATAGAATATCAGGAGTACCTATCATAGATGAAGACAATAAATTAGTAGGAATAATAACTAATAGAGATATAAGGTTTGAAAAAGTGTTAGATAAAAAAATAGATGATGTAATGACAAAGAAAAAATTAATAACAGCTCAAGAGGGAATAGACATGGATGATGCCCTTGAAATAATGAAAGAAAATAAAATAGAAAAATTACCATTAGTAGATGATGAAAATCATCTAAAGGGATTAATAACTATAAAAGATATAGAAAAGGCCATAGAATATCCGAGTTCTGCAAAAGATGAAAGTGGAAGACTATTAGTAGGTGGCGCAGTAGGTGTAACAAATGATATGATAGATAGAGTAGATGCCCTACATGATAGAAAGGTAGATGTAGTTGTACTAGATACAGCACATGGACATTCTCAAGGTGTAATGGAAGCTTTAAAAACTATAAAAAACAAATATCCAGAATTACAAGTAATAGCAGGAAATGTAGCAACAGCAGCTGCAACAGAAGATTTAATTAAATCAGGAGCAGATGCAGTAAAGGTTGGAATAGGACCAGGCTCAATATGTACAACAAGAGTAGTAGCAGGAGTAGGAGTACCACAAATAACTGCAATAAATGATTGTGCAAATATGGCAAAAAAATATAATGTTCCAATTATAGCAGATGGGGGAATTAAGTTTTCTGGTGATGTAGTAAAAGCACTAGCAGCAGGAGCAGACACAGTAATGCTTGGTTCATTATTTGCAGGTTGTGAAGAAAGTCCAGGACATACTGAACTATATAAGGGAAGAAGATTTAAAGTATATAGAGGAATGGGATCGCTTGGTGCAATGGCAGAAGGAAGTAAAGATAGATATTTCCAAGAAGATAGCAAAAAACTTGTACCAGAAGGAATAGAAGGAATAGTACCATATAAAGGACCTTTACAAGATACAATATATCAATTAATTGGGGGACTTAAATCAGGTATGGGCTACTGTGGAACTGCTACTATAGAAGATTTAAAAGAAAAAGCACAATTTATAAAAATAACAGGAGCAGGACTTGTTGAATCTCATCCGCATGATGTAGAACTTACAAAAGAAGCTCCAAACTATAGTAGAGGATAAAGGAGAATTTGATGAAAAATAATTATATATTAATATTGGATTTTGGTGGGCAATACTCACAATTAATAGCAAGAAGCGTTAGAGAAGCAGGGATATTTTGCGAAATATTACCATATGATGTAAATATAGATAGGATAAAAAAATTAAATCCAGATGGAATAATATTCTCAGGAGGACCAAATAGTGTATATGCAGAAAATTCACCAAAAGTAGATGAAGAAATTTTCTCATTAAATGCACCAATACTTGGTATATGCTATGGTGGACAATTAATAGCAAAAACCTTTGGAGGAAAAGTTGCAAGGGCAGAAAAAAGAGAATATGGTCAAACTGAATTAAATATAGTAGATACAGAAGGTATATTTAAAGATTTAGATGATAGTTTAAAGGTGCTTATGAGTCATACAGACTTCATAAGTGAGTTACCAAAAGGATTTGAAGTAACAGCAAACACTGAAGATTGTCCAGTAGCAGCTATGAAAAATAGTGAGAAGAAAATATATGCAATTCAATTTCACCCAGAAGTAAATCACACAGAAAAGGGAGTCGAAATGATAAGAAACTTCCTATATAATGTATGTGATTTAAAAGAAGATTGGAATATGGGAGATTTTGCAGAAGAGCAAATACAAGCAATTAAAAATAAAATAGGTAATAAAAAAGCAATATGTGCATTGTCAGGAGGAGTAGATTCCTCAGTTGCAGCAGTGTTAGTTCACAAGGCAATAGGGAAAAACTTAACTTGCATATTTGTAGACCATGGACTTCTAAGAAAAGATGAAGGAGACCAAGTAGAAAAAATATTTACAGAAAGATTTGATATGAATCTAATAAGAGTAAATGCACAGGATATTTTCCTATCAAAACTTGAAGGAGTTACAGATCCTGAAACAAAAAGAAAAATAATAGGTGAAGAATTCATAAGAGTATTTGAAAGAGAAAAGGAAAAGCTAAAAGCAGAATTAAGTGATATAGATTATTTAGTTCAAGGAACGATATACCCTGATGTAATAGAAAGTGGAACAGATCATGCAGAAGTAATAAAATCACATCATAATGTAGGCGGACTTCCAGAAGATGTAGATTTTGAACTAGTAGAACCTTTAAGAGAGTTATTTAAAGATGAAGTTCGAGTACTTGGAAGAACACTTAACATGCCTGAAGATGTAATAATGCGTCAACCATTTCCAGGACCAGGACTTGCAATAAGAGTACTTGGAGAGATAACAAAAGAAAAGCTTCATATAGTAAGAGAAGCTGACTATATATTTAGAGAAGAAATAAAAAAAGCAGGACTAGATAAAAGCATCTGGCAATACTTTGCAGTACTACCAAACATAAAAAGTGTTGGAGTAATGGGTGATGGTAGAACATATGACCATACCATAGGACTTCGTGCAGTACACAGCTCAGATGGAATGACAAGTGACTGGGCAAGAATACCATATGAAGTATTAGAAAAAGCATCAAATAGAATAGTAAACAATGTAGATGGAGTAAATAGAATAGTATATGACATAACAAGTAAACCACCAAGCACTATTGAGTGGGAGTAGATGAAAGAAACCTCATAATACCTAGAAATAGTTATTATGAGGTTTTTTTTATATATTATATTATTTTGCAATATTTTAATTGAGGAAATCTTAAAATGGGTAATAGATATGAATAATAGATTTATATATGATAAAATGGAAGTAAATAAAAAATGATTGTTTCGCTGAAAGGAGTGCATTGTTGTGAAATGGAATGATGCAGTAAAAAACTATCCAAATAAATGGTTATTATTTGAAGCATGATGAGTTTTACGCTTACGATGCTTTTTAGGGCTTTTAATACCAGCTTCAGTT
>NZ_JBQCYD010000033.1:0-25337 GCF_052088025.1 Senegalia sp. (in: firmicutes)
TTAATATGCAATATAATAGAAAATAAAAAGTTTTAAAAAAATCAAGAAGATTTTAATCTTCTTGATTTTTTTATAAATTCAATAAATTAATTTAATCCGAATATTTTAAGGATCTTTTGAAAGAAGTTCAAACTTTCTTTAAAGTCATCATCATCTTGGACAGCTTCTTTAGCTTTTATAGGCTTTGTTTTTATTACAAATTGAACAGATTTAATATTTTTATTTTTACTTGAAACAAATGATGAAGTTTTGGAATCATCATTTGTAAATTTTGATAAGATGTCATCAACTTTATTTTCTATTTCTACATCAATATCAGATGTTCCTTCTTTAAACTCACCTGTTCCTTGTGCCAAATCTTCTGTAGCATCATATAATTTGTTTATTCCAGATGCTAAATCATCTGTTCCAATATAAAGAGAATTAGTGCCAGTATAGAAACTCTTACTAGCAAGAGCCAAATTATTTGCTCCATTAACTATATTAGAATAACCATCAATTATTTCTGAAACTCCATTTGTATATTCATTGATACCATTATCAAACTCAGCATACTTTTTGTTTAATTCATTTATTCCATTTGATAATTTAGTCATATCTACTAATATATGACTAAGATTTTCAGAAAGCTCTAATATTGCTTGATCAAATAATTTATATTGATTTTTTAAACTTTCACTTCCCTTATAAAGATTAGATATAGATGAAGAAAGACCATTTAAATAATTTTCAGTTCCAGAAATAGCTGCATTGTTTCCCTTAATTAATTTAAGAATATTACTAAATTTATCAATTTGATTTTTAAGCTCCAATGCTTCTTTCTCATAAGCTTCTACATCTTTAATTTCCATATAAGATTGTGTTAAGGAGTTAATTTCATTATTTAACATTTTAATAGTTTCACTATTACTTCCCTTTAAATTATCTATATCAAGCCCATTTTTATTCATTATTGACTTGTAATTTTCATAAGTAGTATTAGATTTTAAAGAATCAATTCCTAAATTAATTTCATCAATAGCTGTCTTTATTTTTGATGAAGAACTAGATAGTTTTTCCATGCTATCTGTTGAAAGAGATACTTTTGATAAGGAAGATTCAATATCTATTAAAGTTGTTTTAATTTGTGAAGAACCATTAGTTATTATTGAAGATTTATCATTCAATTCATTAAGACCTTCTTCTACTTCTTCTATGCCTTTCTTTAAAGATATAATACCATCATTTAAATTATATGAACCATTCTTTAATTGATTTGCTCCAGAAACTAATTTATCACTACCATCATTTAGTGTGGATGCTCCATCCTTTATATTATTTGCTCCATTATCAAGTTTAGATATAGATTCATTTAAGTCATTTACTTTACCGGTAATTTCACTTTCATCTATATCAGCATTGATATTTAATCTTATACCATTCATATTTATAGCATCCATTTCAAACTCAACTACATCTGAAGTTATACTGATTTTTGCACCTTCTGCGGGGAGGGTTGTATAAGTAAATTGCTTATCCTTTCCTACATTTGCAATTGTTGCTCCATCTGTCTTTATATCCTTAAATTTATTTGAATTTAATCTTAATTCAGTTTGTAGTGCATACTCATTATAAAAATTTTTATCATTATTTTTATTTTCCTTTATATCTATATTAATTTTAAGAAAGCCAGATTTTCCTATGATATCTTCTGGTAAATATTCCTTATTATCTAAATAATATTTAATAGAAATATTCCATGGTAGTGTTTGATTTTTAAGTTTACCTTCATAATAAAGTTTATCATTTTCATTTGTAACAGTAATTTTATTATTTACCATAGTAATCTTTTCATTTGAAATCATATTTCGAACCTTAGAATATTCACCATAATCAACTATTTTACCTTCTTTATCAAATATATTCACAACATAAATCTCATCTACTTTTCCATTGTATTTAAGATTTGCATACACAACTTCTTCTTTTCCTTCATAAGTTTTTGAAGCAAGTATAGTATTAGATACAGAAAAAATCAATGTTATTACAAGTAATAAAGCTATTAAAGGTTTTTTAACTGTATTTTTTATTTTCATTTTTCATTCTCCTTTTTTATAAATTTGACTCCTTTAGTAGTTTTTTCAATAGGCTTATCTAACAAATACATTAAACCAGGTAGTGCTAAAAACACTATTGTCATAGACATTAAGGTTCCACGGCCAAGCAATAAACCAATCTCTTTTAAAATTCCATGAGAGGTAATAAAGTAAAGTAAAAACCCAGCAATTACTAAAGCAAGTCCTGATGTCAATATTGATACGGTGACAGTTGATATGATTTTTTCAACTGAATCTTTTTTGTTGAAATCCCTTCTAAATTCAAGATATCTATTGGTCATGAGTATAGCATAATCTACTGTTGAACCTAGTTGTATTGAACTTACAATAAGATAGGCAAGGTAAAATAATATAGTATCTGAAAAATATGGGACAGATAGATTTATCCATATTGCCGTTTCAATTATAAGAACAAGAATGACTGGTATAATTAAAGATTTAAATGTCAATAAAAGTACTATAAATACGGCTGTAATTGCTATTAGATTGACCCGGATATTATCAGCTTTTATTGTATCCATCAAATCATAAGTACTAGCACTTTCTCCAGCAAGATACCATTTATCAGGATAGTACTTTTGAGCTACATCTCTTACTTCTTCAACTACTTCAAATGCTCTTTCTCCTTCAAATTTAGTTTTAACTGTTAATATCATACGACTATAGTTATCAGATTCAAGTTTATTAAGCATTTTTTTATCTAAATATTCATAAGGTATTTCTGCACCAGCAGTATCTACATATGAGATTATATTATTAACTTCTTTAATATTTTTCAAATCATCACTAAGCTTTATCTGAGTAGGACTACCCTTACTTGGAACCATTAAAACCATTGTATTAGATTTTCCAAACATATCATTTATAGTTTCAGTATCACTTCCTAGCTTAGTAGATGGACCAAATATATGCTCAGAACCATAATAAAAGCTATTGTTGATTTGAGCAAGATATGATGGAACAATTAAGATAGATAAAATAATAACTGCGGGTATCATTATTTTACTGACAAATCTTCCAAATTTCTTAAACTCAGGTAGTAAAGGTTTGTGGCTTGTTTTTTCAAATAAATTATAAGTTAAAAGTACTAAAACTGGTAGTAAAGTAAATACAGTTAAAAGACTAAATGCAATTCCTTTAGCAAGAGATAATCCTAAATCAGGTCCAATTTTAAAACGCATTAAAATTAATGCTGCAAAACCTATCATTGTAGTTACACCACTTGATAAAATAGAAGATACAGATTTAGATAAGGCCTTAAGCATTGCAGTTTCAGCGTCTAAACCACTTTTACAATATTCATTAAAGCGATGTAATAAAAAAACTGAGTAATCTAGAGATACAGCTAACTGCAATATATTACCTGCACCATTTGTAACAAAAGAAATTGTTCCAAACATCAAATTTGATCCTGAGTTAAGTAAAATTGCTACTCCTATGGTAATTAACAAAATAACAGGTTCAAACCATGATGTAGTAGTTACAAGTAAGATTAGAAATACTAATGGTACAGCTATTTTCACTATTTTAGAAATTTCTTTTACTGTAGATTCAGTAGCTACAGCAGTATTAACAGCTGCACCTGTCATTGAATTTTTATCACCTATTAAGTCTCTGATAGAATCAATTGATTCAACTATATGCTTGTCATCTATAGTCACGTTAAAAAGAGCATTTTTATCTTTATAATATGATTCTACTGTTTCTAAATCTTGACTTTGCATTGGTTTTCTAATATTCACAGCATCATCTAACCACGATACATCTTTAACCCCATCTATATCAAGTAATTTCTTCTTATAATCAAGAGCCTTAGAAATACTAACATCCTTTATCATTATTCTTGCATTTGGAATACCACCTTCAAATTCTTCTTCCATGATATCAATAGCTTTTGTAGATGGACTATCTTGGGGAAGATAATCATTTAAATTATAATTTACATCAACTTGCATGTAAAAAAATGCACAGATTATAGAACTAAATAAAAACAATGATACAAGAAACTTTTTATGATTTAATATCCACTTAAAAAATACTTCCATTATTTACACCTCATTTAAAATCTTGATTTAAACATTACTTTATAAATTATAGCTATTATAATCATGATTGAAAATGGATAAAAGGTAGACATATGTGGCAAATTAGGACAAATGTCTAAATTTATTGAATGGAATTATTGATAAAGAGATAATATAAATGTATAATGAATACTGATGAGGTGATATATATGGGATATGAAACAACTAGTTTAATGACAAAAAGAGCCTTAGCTCATTCTTTAAAAAAATTTATGGAAAAAAGACCTTTAAATAAAATAACCGTTAGTGAAATAGTAGAAGATTGTAAGGTAAATAGAAAAACCTTTTACTATCACTTTAAAAATATATATGATTTAGTTAGATGGATGTTTGAAGAAGAAGCAATTGAAGTTGTAAAACAATACGATTTGACTACAGATTATAAAGATGCTATTTTGTTTACTATGGATTATGTGGAAAAAAACAATCATATATGTAATTGTGCACTAGACTCTTTTGGAAGAGATGAACTGAAATTATTTTTTCAAAAAGATTTTTTTTCAGTAATAGGTAGTATAGTAGAAAAGATATCTGAAGGAATGAATGTCTCAACTGATTTTAAAAAATTTCTTATAAATTTTTATACAGAATCATTAGCTGCACTTTTGATAGATTGGATTAGAACTAAAAATTATAAGAATAAAGAACAAATCGTTAAATATATTTCAATTACCTTAGAAGGTACAATTAAACAAGCCCTACAAAGAGCAGAAATAGAATTATAATTTAAATTTCAATTGAAAACTACTTACTTCTACTAATATAAGATGGCATTTTAAATGATGTTTATGATATAATAAAATTATTAAGATATTAAAGGATAGTGATATTTTGTTGATTTATTTTTTAAAAAACATAAGTTTTATTTTACTTGCTGTTAGTATACTTGGTTATGTATTAGTAGTTATAAAAGAAAAATTATATTTAAAAGAAAATACTATATTAATAGATAAAAAATCAGTTACTTCTGAACATATAAAAGAAGCAAATATAAGTGAATTTTTAATAGGTAGGTTAAAGATCAAAACTGGTGATGAGATTTCTATATTACTTAAATCTGATAAAAAATTTAGTGGAATAGTAATAGGTGCTAAAGAAAAAGAAAACTCTGTACTTTTAGTGACACACAGTGATGAAGTTTTAAAACTAAGTGTAAATAAAATAAAAAAAATTAAATTAATAAGCAAATATGGTAGATTTTTTTAGTAAAATAAGATTTCAAATGATTTAAAATTATAGTTAGAGGTGTAAGTATGAGTAAAAAAGAAAGAATTATGAGAAGGAGACGTAAAAAAAAGATAAAGTTGTTTTTAGCTATTATAATAACTTTGTATATATTATTTATGTTTTTGCCAAACTTATATAGCTCTAAGTCTCAAACTATACTTATCAAAAATGAAAGTATTGAAAAAAAGATAAACAACAAAGCTGTATTAATTAAAGATGAGAAAGTTTATAAGGCAAAGGGTGATGGAGAGTTACAATTTCATCATGATGAAGGAGAAAAAATAGCTAAAGATAAAGTTTTAATTACTCAGATAAATGCAACTGATATTAATCAATATGAAGATGAGATAAAAAATATTGAAATGGAAATAGACAAGCTTAACAATGAAAACAAATCAAATACTTTATTTTCTAAAGATCTAGATAAATTAAAAGAAGAAATAAATGCAAGCAAAGAAAAATTAAAGATAGCAGAAGAAGAAAAAGATAAGGACAAAATAAAGGAATTAGAAAAAAAAATAGCAGAAAAAAAAGATAAGGTTAATACTATTTCTAGACAAAATGGTTTTATGGGTTATAGTATAAATGAATTGTTAGAAAAAAAAGAAGCTTTACTAAAGAAAATATCAGAAAATAACAATAGTATTTTAAGTGAAGAATCTGGAATTATCTCATATCAATTTGATGATTATGAAAAAAAATATTCTATAAACAATATGTCTAGTTTAAAACCTAAAGATATAGAAATCAATACACCACAAATTAAAAACATTAAAAAACTTTCTGATATAGATTTAGGAGACTCTATTATCAAAACCATTAAAGATTTCAAATGGTTTATTGCTATTAATATCCCTATAAAAGATTCAAAGGAGTTAAATAAGGAAGATAATATAAATATTAGAATAAAAAAAGATAATAGGAAACTAAAGGGAAAAATAATAGAGATAAATTCAGATAAAAATAATGCAATGATATTAATTGAACTGGATTCATATTTGTATAAATATTATAAAGATAGGGTTTTAGATGTTGATATTATACTTAAGGAATATGATGGTTTGAAAATTCCATCAAAAGCAGTAGTAGAAAAAGATGGTAGCAAGGGTGTATATACTAAAAATGTGGATTCTATTATAAAATTTAAACCTATAAATATTATTTATGAAAAAGATGACTTTGTTATTGCTTCAAAAGATGAAGAAAATCGTATAAGTGTACAAGCGTTTGATGAAGTGATAATAGATGGTAAAATGATTGAAAGCTATATTAAAGAATAGGGGGTAATTAAAATTTCAATTGAGTCAAATATTCAAGAAATAGAAGAAAAAATAAAAAAAGCATGTGAAAGATCAAATAGAAATAGAGAAGAAGTAAAATTGATAGCCGTTACTAAAACTAAGCCAGTAGAAGTTATTGAAGAAGCAATAGATTTAGGTTTATATGATATAGGTGAAAATAGAGTTCAAGAAATAATAGAAAAGTATGATGATTTAAATACAGATGATTTAAACTGGCATATGATAGGACACCTTCAGACAAATAAGGTTAAGTATATAATAGATAAGGTTCATCTAATACATTCCTTAGATAGATTGTCTCTTGCCAAAGAATTAAATAAAAGGGCTAGAAAGACTGATAGAGTTATAGATGTATTAATTCAAGTTAATATTGCAAAAGAAGAAAGTAAATTTGGATTAAATAAAGATGAAATTTGGGGATTTATAGAAAATATTGAAAAATATCCATTTATAGCTGTAAAAGGTCTAATGGTTATGGCACCTTTTGATGAAGAAGCAGAAAATATTAGATATGTATTTAAAGGAGCAAAAGATTTATTTGAAGAAATAAAGAAAAAAGACATTGATTACATAGAAATGAAACATCTATCTATGGGCATGACAAATGATTTTGAAGTAGCTATTGAAGAAGGTTCAAATCTCATAAGAGTAGGTACAGGAATTTTTGGTAAAAGAAAATAAGGAGGAATAAAAATGTCAGAAAAGGGAAGTATTTTTAATAAAGTTAAATATTTTGTAGGGCTAGAAGATTTGGATGAAGAATATGACGATGTAGATGAAAGTGAAGAATTTGTAGAAGAAGATAAAAATTCCCGTAAATCAAAACAAAAGAAGGTATTTAATATTCATGCTGCAACTAATATGAAACTTGTAATACATGAGCCAGAAATTTATGAGGATATTATAAAAGCTATTGATGATGTTAAGAATAGAAAGCCTGTAGTACTTAATCTTCAACAAATGGAAGAAGATGAAAAGAGAAAGGCTTTTGACTTTACAAGTGGTGCAATATATACTTTGGAGGGAAATATTCAAAAGGTATCTACAGATATATTTATATTAGCTCCAAGTAATGTAGAAATAGATGGTATTATACACGAAGAATTAAAAAACAAAGGGATTTTTCCTTGGCAGAAATAATTAAGAGGTGAATTTAGTGATAGATAATTATGTATTGATTAGAGCTATAAGAATGTTTATAGATTTACTTAAGATTTTGGTAATAGCAAGAATATTTTTAAGTTTAATAATAAGAGATTTAAGAAATCCCTTATTAGCTTTTGTTTATAGTATAACAGAACCTATACTAGCTCCATTTAGGGCACTTATTAATAAATTAGGTATAAGCACAGGAATGTTTGATTTTTCACCATTACTAGCCTTTATAACATTAGATATCTTTGCTAATATTATTATTAGATTATTGATATAGGGGCAATTATGATTAATGACAAGAAAAAGTATTTAGAACATATAGATGATAAAGAGGAAATTATTACATTAAGAAAATTATTAGATGATATAGAAATTGTAATGAGAGATAAAATTGTAATAGCAACAAATTTTTTAAATCCATACCAAAGAACTCTTTGCTACTCCCTACTTAATAGATTTATAGATATATCCTATCATGAAGAAGGTGGATATGAAGATGCAGAGAGGAAAGTGATAATAATATATCCAGATTATTTAAAATATACTAAATTAGATGATTTCATAAGTGTATTTAAAATTACAACTAGCTATGATTTTTCGGATTTAAGTCATAAGGATATATTAGGATCACTTATGGGGCTTGGTATTAAAAGAGAAAAAATTGGAGATATTATCATTTTAAAAGATTTTGCAGAGATTATAATATCTAAAGAATTAAAGGATTATATATCATTTAATTTAAAAAAGATATCAAATCAAACTGCTATAATAAATGAAATAGATAAAGAAGATATAATTATTATCAAGCCCAAATACAAAGAGATACAAACTACCATATCTTCTCTTCGTTTAGATGTTTTAATAGCTGCAATATTTAATTTATCTAGAAAGAACAGTTCAGATATAATAAATTCTGGAAAAGTTAAAGTGGATTTTAAACCCATAGATAATGTATCATTTAAATTAAACGGGGGAGAATTGATATCAGTTAGGAAAAAAGGTAGAGTGAAATTTGAAGGTATATTAGGTGAAAGCAAAAAGGGAAAGTATAGAATATTAATTCATAAATACATAGGATGATGGAGGGATAAATATGTTGACACCACTTGATATTCAAAACAAAGAATTTAATAAAGGTGTAAGGGGATATAATATAAAGGAAGTTGAAACTTTCTTAGATGAAATAATTGTAGATTATGAGAGAGTACATAAGGAAAATATTGAACTAAAAGATAAAATGGCTTCTTTAAATGATAAGATAAAATATTATAGTAGTATTGAAGACACCTTGCAAAAAACATTAGTAGTTGCTCAAAAAACAGCTGAAGAAGTAAATTATAATGCTAAAGAAAAAAGTGATAATATAATTGAAGAGGCTGAGAGAAAATCTAGAGAGATTATTGATAAGGCCAATATGGAAGTAATGCAAATAAATAAAGAATATGAAGAAGTAAAAAAAGAGATGATTCTTTTTAAGATGAAATTTAAAACTTTACTCAAATCACAATTAGAAATGTCTGAAGATCTTTTTTCAGAAGAAAATACTATGATTGAACAATAAGAGGGGGAAACCCCTTTTTTGTCGTTATAAATAAGTTTAAGGAGTTGTTAATATGATTTTTGGGATTATAGGAGCAATGGATGAAGAAGTAGAAAAAATAAAAAATGAAATGATAATAGAAAAAAAAGAAACTAATGCAAAAACTATTTTTTACAAAGGTGTTTTTGAGGGTAAGAATATAATATTAGTAAGATGTGGAATAGGAAAAGTAAACGCAGCAATTATAAGTCAAATATTGATTACACAATATAAGGTAGATATTATAATCAATACTGGAGTAGCTGGTGGTATTAAGGGTGAAGTAGATATAGGAGATGTTGTTATATCTACTGATGTAATTGAACATGATTTTGATGCAAGTAAATTTGGATATGAATTAGGACAAATACCAAGACTTGATGTATTAGAATTTAAAGCAGATGAAAAATTAGTTGATTTAGCTTTTAATGCTAGTAAAAAGGAATTAAGTAATAATAATGTATTTAAGGGAAGAATAGTATCAGGAGATATATTTGTTGCAGAAAAAGAACAAAAAGAAAAATTATGGCAAAATTTCAAAGCTTATTGTGTTGAGATGGAAGGAGCTGCTATAGGTCATAGTGCATATATAAATGATAAGCCTTTTTTGATTATAAGAGCTATATCAGATAAAGCAGATGGCAAGGCTAGTGAAAATTATGATGAATTTGTAAACTTAGCAATAGAAAATTCTATAAATATCTTAAAAGGAATTTTGAAAAGCTATAAAGAGTAAGTATGGAGGAATTAACATGAAATTAAAATATATTGGTAAAGAAACAAGAGATAAAAAAATAATTGACCTAGGTGATGGAGTTAAGATAGGAGAAGACTTTACTATTATAGCTGGACCATGTTCTGTTGAAAGTAAAATGCAGATAGAAAAAATAGCATCATTTTTATCTAAAAAGGGAATAAAAATACTAAGAGGTGGAGCATTTAAACCTAGAACTTCACCATATTCATTTCAAGGTTTGGGTTTTGAAGGACTAAAGTTTTTAAAAGAAACTGCTAAAAAACACAAAATGAAAGTGATTTCAGAGATATTAGATCCAAGGGATGTAGAAGAATCTTTAGATTATATAGATATAATACAAATTGGTTCAAGAAATATGCAAAATTATGCACTTCTAAAAGAAGTAGGTAAGTTAAATAAACCTATAATGCTTAAACGTGGAATGAATGCTACTATAGAAGAATGGCTTATGGCAGCTGAATATATAGCTTTAGAAGGAAATGACAATATTATACTATGTGAAAGAGGTATTAGAACATTTGATAATTTTACAAGAAATACGCTAGATATAACAGCAGTACCTATTCTTAAAAGTCTAACAAGCTTACCTGTCATAGTAGATCCAAGTCATGGCACAGGGGTTAGAAGTCTGGTGCGTCCTATGTCAGGAGCTGCCGCTGCTGTTTGTGCAGATGGGGTAATGGTAGAAGTGCATTTTAACCCTGATAAGGCACTATCTGATAGCAAACAATCTATAGATTTTGAGGAATTTGAAAAACTCATAGATACAACAAAAGGTATATATAGTTGTATTCAAAATGTAAAATAACAAAAATTAGATTTATTCATATGATAATAATATAATAAAAATTTATTGTGAGGTGTCATATGAAAAATCAAAATACTGATTATTTATTACTTTTTTTTCTGCTGCTTTGTCATTTATATAAGGCAGAGTTTAAAAAAGACAATCTATTGTTTTTCTATTTATACTTATCAATTTTTGCTCTATAGTATAATTATTTAAATAAATCCTCATTATATAGATAGTGAGGATTTATTTATGGGTATGATAGTAATATAGATAAAATGAGGAGGATATAAATGAATAAAGAAAAAACAGAAAAATACAAAGAAATGTTACTTAAAGAAAAAGAAAACATAAAGGAGACAATAAGTGATTTAAAAGAAGAATTTGATGGTTCAGTTACTAATTCTACTGGAGAATTATCTTCTTATGATAACCATCCTGCTGATATAGGAACAGAAGTATTCATGCAAGAACATAATATGAATTTAACAGATAACCAAAAAAATATTATGACGAAAATTGATATTGCTCTTAAAAACATGCAAGAAGGAGAGTATGGAAGTTGTATTGTATGTGGTAGGGAAATTGAAGAAGAAAGATTAGATATATTACCATATACAGTAACTTGTATAGAACATAAAGAAAAAATAGATGAAGTCATAGGAATGACTGATACTTCTGAAGCCAAATATCTAAGTAATATTTTAAGAAGAATGAATAAAGGTGATGAAAATTACTCAGGTATTGATGGAGACGATATAAATAGAAAACTACAAGAACATAATAAAATAGAAGATGACCCTTCAAATTCAACTGGTGATTTAAATGGGGTTTTTGAGGATGATAAGGGATCTGTAGAAGACATTGAAGATATACCAGATAATCAAAAGAAATAAGGGCCATTGCCCTTATTTCTTTGTTTTTGTTGTAATTTCCTTTATAATCTATTAAAATTAGACTATAAAGATTTTAAGGAGGACTGAATGTACATAATACCTATTTTAATTATTATATTAGATCAAGTAACAAAATATTTAGCAGTAATAAAGTTAGAAGGAAAAGCACCTATTGTTTTGATTGATAATTTTTTGCAATTTAATTTTGTAAGAAATTATGGGGCTGCTTTTGGAATACTAAATTCACAAAGAACATTTTTTTTAATAATTACTGTAATAATTGTATGTGGAATTATATTTTATATAAAGAAATATAATAATACAAAATTAATGAATTATAGTTTAGTTATGATTATTGGTGGTGCTATTGGTAACTTCATTGATAGATTAAGGATAGAATATGTAATAGATTTTATTGATATTAATTTTGGAAATATTTATGATTTTCCTGTATTTAATATAGCAGATAGTTTTATAGTTATAGGTACAATTTTGTTAGTAATATTAGTTTTAACTGATAATTATGAAGAGAAAAGAAAAGAGTGATTATTTGAGTGATATTATTGAAATTAAAGTTTATGATGATACAAATGAAAGGGTAGATGTATATTTATCTGATGAGTTAGATGAATATTCTAGGTCCTTCATACAAAAACTTATTAAAAAAAATAAAGTGAAGGTAAATGGGGATTTTATAAAGGCTAAAACTATATTAAATAAAAATGATCAAATAATTTTAGAAATACCTGAAGATAAAAAACTAGAAATAAATCCTGAAGATATAAAAATTGATATTGTATATGAAGATGAATATGTAGGAGTGGTTTATAAACCACGTAATATGGTAGTTCATCCTGCACCAGGTAATTATAGTGGTACACTTGTAAATGCACTTTTATATAAGTTTAATTCTTTATCAAATATAAATGGGAAAATCAGACCTGGAATAGTGCATAGAATTGATAAAGATACAACAGGTTTGCTTATGATTGCAAAAACAAATGAAGCTCATATTTCTTTAGCAGCACAATTAAAAGAACATAGTGTAAGTAGAAAGTATATTGCATTAGTAGAAGGTAATATAAATGAAGATAAGGGAACAATCAATGCGCCTATTGGTAGGAATCCAAAAGATAGAAAAAAAATGTGTGTGACTGATTATAATAGTAAGGAAGCTATCACTCATTTTAATGTTTTAAAACGATTTAAAAAATATACTTTAATTGAAGCACAACTTGAAACGGGTAGAACTCATCAAATAAGAGTTCATATGAAACATATAAAACATCCTGTGGTAGGAGATAAAATTTATGGAATAAGAAATCAAAAATTCAACTTAGAAGGTCAATTATTACATGCTAAAACCATTGGCTTTATTCATCCCATAAGCAAAGAATATTTAGAGTTTAGTTCAGATTTACCTGATGATTTTTCTAATATACTAAGAATATTAGAAAGTAAATACTAGACAATAAATATTAAATATGATATGATTAAAAAAATAAATAAAAGCCTTTAAATCAGTACGAGATGCTGACAAGGGACGAATTTTACCATAGTTCTAACCCCTTATCAGTGATGAGGGGTTTTTTATATAATTTTTTTGGAGGTGATAATATCAATACAAAAGCAGTAATTTTAGATGAAAAAGCTATGAATAGAGCTACAACTAGAATATCTCATGAAATTATTGAAAAAAACAAGGGAATCACAGATATTATATTGGTGGGTATAAAAACACGCGGCATTCCATTTTCAAAGAGAATAGCAGAAAAAATAAAAGCTATAGAAGGAAAAGATGTGCAAATAGAACAATTAGATATTTCCTTATATAGAGATGATTTATCAGAGGTGGCTGAAAATCCACTTGTTAAACAAAATCAATTTAATATAGATATATCAAACAAAATTATAGTTTTAATTGATGATGTTTTATATACAGGTAGAACAGTAAGGGCAGCCCTTGATGCTATAGTTGATAATGGTAGACCTAAAAAAATCCAACTAGCTGTTTTAGTAGATAGAGGTCATAGGGAATTACCAATAAGACCTGATTTTGTAGGGAAAAATGTACCTACATCAAAAGATGAAATAATAAATGTGAAATTCAAAGAAACAGATGGTAGCGATGAAGTTACAATAATAGAATAAATATAAAACTTTTAAATTAGTACAGAGATACTATAAAGGAGGTATTTTTATGTCAGAAAATACTATGGAAAATGTTAATATCAAAGTTAAAGAAAAAAGCACTACAAATCAATTGTTTAAAAAGGGAATTTTAAGTATTCAACATGTTATAGCAATGTTTGGAGCTACTGTACTTGTACCTATGATTACGGGCTTAAATCCCGGAGTTGCATTGTTTTGTGCCGGTATGGGAACCCTTATATTTCACTTGGTTACAAAGGGAAAGGTTCCAGTGTTTTTAGGTTCAAGTTTTGCATTTATACCGGTTATAGGAGTTGTATCAGCAAGGTTTGGAGATCTTAGATATGCCCAGGGTGGAATAATGGTTGCAGGGTTTTTATATCTTTTATTTGCATCCCTTATAAAAATATTTGGAGTAGAAAAGATTAAAACATTCTTTCCACCAATAGTTACAGGTCCCATGGTAATTGTAATAGGTCTTATAATGAGTCCTACAGCAATAGAGATGGCATCAAGTAATTGGCTAGTTTCACTTGTAGTAGTATCTACTGTAATTATATTTTCTGTATTTGGAAAAGGAATGTTTAAAGTTATACCAATACTTTGTGGTGTAATAGTAGGATATATTTTATCAGTAATGTTAAATATAGTTGATTTTACACCAATTACCCAAGCTGCAATTATATCTGTACCAGAATTTACCTTACCTAAATTTAGTTTAGAAGCCATAGCAATAATTGCTCCTATAGTTTTGGCAGTTTTTATGGAGCATATTGGTGATATAACTACAAATGGGGCAGTAGTAGGAAAAGACTTTTTCAAAGATCCAGGTCTTCATAGAACACTTATAGGAGATGGACTTGCTACACTTTTTTCCGGGCTTTTAGGAGGTCCTGCAAATACGACATATGGAGAGAATACATCTGTACTTGCGGTTACAAAAAACTATGATCCTTCTATTTTAAGGATTGCTGCTGTTATAGCAATACTAATAAGTTTTATTGGAAAAGTTGGTGCAATACTTCAAACTATTCCAGTAGCAGTAATGGGTGGAGTTAGCCTTATACTTTTTGGAATGATAGCTAGTGTAGGTATAAGAACATTAACTACAAAAGAAGTTGATTTTTCTAGTAATAGAAATTTAATCATAGCATCACTTATTCTTGTAATTGGAATAGGAACTGAAATATTAAAAGTAAAACAAGGATTATTTTTGGCAGATGGAACTCAAGCTTTCACTGGTTTAATAGGAATACCAATTACTAACAGTATTCAAATAGTAGGACTTAGTCTAGCAGCAATAATAGGTATTTTTATGAATAAAGTATTACCTGAAGAAGCATAAATGGATAAAATAAAAAGCGGATTAATCCGCTTTTTTTATTTTGCTTATTTCCTTTTCACTTGGTGTTACATATAAGGTATTGTTGTTTTCATATATTACCATACCAGGTTTTGCACCATTTGGTTTTTTAACATTTCTTTTTTCTGTATAATCTACTGCTACATTACTAGACATCCTAGCCTTGCTATTAAATGCTGAAAGCAGTGCTGCTTCATAGAGAGTTTGTTCAGGAATTTCATTTGAATTTTTTCTTATTATAACATGAGAGCCTGGTATATCTTTTGTATGAAGCCAAATATCATTTTTATCAGCAAACTTTAATGTGAGATAATCATTTTGTTTGTTATTTTTGCCAACATAGATATCATAACCTTCAGATGATAAAAAGTGCATAACTTTTGATTCTTTCTTCTTCTTCTTATTTTTTGATTTATTTCTTTTTTTATATTTAATATAATTTTCTTCTATTAATTCTTCTCTTATTTCTTCTAAATCATCTAAATCCGAAGCATTTTCTATACTTAAAAGTATATTTTCTAAATAGTCTATTTCAGCTTTAGTTTGTTTGATTTGATCACTTACTTCAGCAAAGGCACTTTTTAATTTATTATATCTTTTAAACTTCTTTTGAGCATTTTCTGAAGGGGTTAAATTTGGATTTAATGTTATCTTTAAATCCTTATTATCATTATAGTAATCTATTACTTCAATTTCTTTCATACCTTTTTCTATTCTATAAATATTTGCTGTGATTAATTCTCCAGCTATTTTATATTTTTCTCTAGTCTTAGCCTTTAACAATTCATCCTTTTGTTTTGATAATTTGTTTTTATCCCTATCTAATTTAGTTTTAATATTTTTCTTTAAAGATAAGGATTTTTGCTTTATCCTATCTAATCTGTCCTTTGTTTCATATAAGGTATCTAACATTTCATTTATACTATCAAAATTTTCTTTTCTAACATTTTCAAATTGATTTAAATTAATACTAGAAAAAGCTAAAATACTAGTTTTATACTCATTATATACTATGGTAGGATTAGAATTTCTATTCATTATAAAACCTATGATTTCTTTAAAGGATGAAAATAACTTTTTACTATCTTCTTCATTTAATTCATCTGTATTTAAATTTTCATAAATTTCCGCATTATTACATATTTCTTTAGCAATAAGAGGGCTTATTCCAACAAAGTTTTCATAAATTGACTTATATAATTGATTTGAACTCTTGTCATCTTTGATAAAAGATAAAAAGTTACTTTCATTTAAATCAATTGGACTTATCTTATTTTGTGAAGGAGCAGGAGTGTATTTCATACCAGGAAGAATCTGGCGTACACTACTTATATCTGGTGTTACTCTTTTTATTGAATCTATTATTTTTTCTTCTTCATTATTCACTAATATTATATTGCTATGTCTGCCCATAATTTCGATTATAAGCTCTTTTTCTGTTAAATCACCTAATTCATTGTATGATGATATTAATATCTTTATAACGCGCTCAAAACCATCCTGCTCAATAGATAATATCCTACCATTTTGTATGTGTTTTCTAAGAAGCATACAAAACATAGCGGGAGACATGGGATTTTTTTTAGTGTCTTTGGTAAAGTGTATCCTGGGATTGTTGCTACTTGCTGATATTATTAATTTTTTACTTATACCATTATTTCTTATATCTAGTAATAATTCATCATTTTCAGGTTGATGAACTTTATTTATTTTTCCATTTATAAGTGCATATTGAAGCTCATAAACTAAAGCTCTGATTGTAATTCCATCTAAAGACATATTCTACCTCCATAAATTCAATTTCATATTTATTATATCACAAATAATTAATAGTATAAAAAACACAAGTTCACAAATTAATTATTAAGTTTCCGTAATGAAAAGAAGGGTTTTAGAAAGATTTATATAATATACTTATAAGAAGCTGTGAAAATTGACTTTTAGCTGTTTTATGGTAAAATTATTATAATATTGAGGAGGAAAATAATGATTAAAAGTATGACTGGATTTGGAAGAGGAGAAAATAGTGACGATAAAAGAAAATTCATTATTGAAATGAAGTCAGTAAATCATAGATATAATGATATAATAGTAAGGATGCCAAGGCATTTATCCTATTTAGAAGAAAAAATAAAGAAAATGATTAAAGAAAATATAAAAAGGGGAAGAATAGAGGTATACATAAACCTTGAAAATATAAATGATAGTGATTTTAAAATAGATATAAATTTAAATTTGGCAAAAGAATATAAATCAGCATTAAGTTTATTAAACAAGGAATTATCATTAGAAGATATAATACATTTAGAAGATATAACCAAATATCCTGACATTATAAATGTAGAGAAAAAAGAAGAAGATGAAGATATAATATGGGATACTTTATATCCTGCTTTAGATAATGCTATTACTAATTTAGAATCCATGAGAGTTAGAGAAGGTGAAGAATTAGTATTTGATATCAATAAAAGAGTGGATTATATAAAAAAAATGAGTAATGCTGTTGAAAACAGGGCTCCTTTGGTAGTAGAAGAATATAAAATAAAGCTTGAAAATAGAATAAAAAAATTATTAGATAGTCCAGTTGAAATAGATGAATCAAAATTAGCTAATGAAGTGGCTTATTTTGCAGATAAAGCAAATATAACAGAAGAAATTGTGAGGCTTTATAGTCATATTGAACAACTAAAAGATACATTAAGTTCAAATGATACTGTAGGACGTAAATTGGATTTTATAATACAAGAGATGAATAGAGAAGCAAATACAATAGGTTCAAAAGCTTCAGATATTGATATTACAAAGGATGTAGTAGAAATTAAATCTGAACTTGAAAAAATAAGAGAACAAGTTCAAAATATTGAATAGTTAGGAGCGGTTTATTTGTCATTAAAATTAATAAGTATTGGATTTGGGAATATAGTTTCAGGTAATAGAATAGTTGCGATAGTAGGTTCTGAATCTGCTCCTATAAAGAGAATAATACAAGAAGCAAGAGAAAGAGGAATGCTTATAGATGCTACCCATGGTAGAAGAACTAGAGCTGTTATTATTACAGATAGTGATCATATAGTTTTATCTGCTATTCAACCCGAAACTATTTCTCATAGATTAGATGATAATAAAGAAAATAATATTCAAAAATAGAAAGGAGCATTAGATGTCTAAGGGATTATTAATTGTTATTTCAGGTCCATCTGGCGCGGGAAAAGGTACAATATGCAAAGAATTACTTAATGAGTTAGATTTAAATCTATCCATTTCAGCAACTACAAGAGACGCAAGAGTAGGAGAAGTTGAAGGTGAAAATTATTTTTTTATAACTGAAGATAAATTTAAAGATATGCTTTTAGATAATCAATTTTTAGAGCATGCTGAGGTTTATAATAATTATTATGGAACACCTAAAGAATATGTCTTTGATATGCTAGAAGAAGGTAAAGACGTATTATTAGAAATCGATATACAAGGTGCCCTTTCTATAAAAGAAATATATCCTGATGGAGTTTTCATATTCATTCTTCCTCCTTCTATGCAAGAGTTAAGAAATAGAATAGAAAAAAGAGCAACAGAAACAAAGGAAGCAATGGTAAAAAGACTTGATTCTGCATATAAAGAATTGAAATATGTATTTAAATATGATTATGGGGTATTAAATGATACAGTGGATTCTGCAGTGGATAATATAAATGCTATAATCAAGGCAGAAAAATGTAAAGTAAATAGACAGATAAATTTAATTAAAAATATAAAGGAGGTTTAAAAAGATGTTATATCCTTCAGTAAATGATACATTAAAAAAAGTTGATAGTAGATATACCTTAGTTTTATTAGTTTCAAAAAGAGCAAGACAATTAGTTGATGGTGATAAACCATATATAGATATAGATTCAAAAAAACCAGTAAGTATAGCACTTCATGAATTAGATCAAGGTAAAATCACATATTCAAGACCAGATTTTGATACTACAGAATAGAGGTGATGAAAAGTGTTTCAAGGTAAAAATGTAGTCTTAGGAGTCTCAGGAGGTATTGCTGTATATAAAGCTTGTGATATAGTAAGTAAGTTTAGAAAATTAAGCATAAATGTAGATGTTATAATGACAAAATCTGCTACTGAATTTGTAAGACCGCTTACTTTTGCTTCTATGAGTCAAAATCCTGTAACATCAGATATGTTTGAAGAACCAAAAGATTGGGATATAGAGCATATTGCTCTAGCTCAAAAAGCTGATGTGTTTTTAATAGCTCCTGCAACTGCAAATATAATAGGTAAGATAGCTTGTGGCATAGCAGATGATATGCTCTCAACTACAGTAATGGCAACTAAAGCAAAAGTGATTTTTGCTCCAGCTATGAATACACAGATGTATTTGAATCCTATAGTCAATGAAAACATAAAAAAATTAAAAAAATTAGGATATGAATTTATATCCCCAGGTGAAGGTAGGCTTGCTTGTGGTGATATAGGTCCTGGCAAGCTTGCTGATACTGAAGATATTGTAGAGTATGTAAAGAATGAATTAAGTATAAAGAAAGATTTAAAAGGTAAAAGGATATTGATTACAGCAGGACCTACTATAGAAAAGATAGATCCTGTGAGATTTCTTACAAATCATTCTAGTGGTAAAATGGGTTATAAATTAGCAGAAGCTGCAAGAAAAAGGGGAGCAGAAGTAACCCTAATCAGTGGACCTACAAATTTAGAAAGACCACAAGGTATAAATCTTATAGATGTTTTATCAACTGAAGAAATGTATGAAATGGTATTAGAACATTTTAAAGATACTGATATCCTTATAAAATCTGCAGCACCTTCTGATTATAAGGTTAAAAAATATAGTGAAAATAAAATTAAAAAGGCATCAGAGACTTTAAATATTGAACTTGTAAAAAATCCAGACATATTAAAAAAATGCGGAGAAATAAAAACTAATCAGCAATTAATAGGGTTTGCTGCTGAATCTCAAAATTTAGAAGATAATGCTATAGCTAAATTAAAGAAGAAAAACTTAGATATGATTATAGCAAATAATATTTTGGATGAAAATGCGGGATTTAAATCGGATAAAAATAAAGTTACTTTGTTTAAGAAAGATGGATTTAAAAAAGAATATCCTCTAATGACTAAAGAAAATTTAGCAAATATAATATTAGATAATATTTAAATTTAAAATTGGAGCTATTAATAGCTCCAATTTTTTGTTCTAATATCTGTTATAATATATATATATTAATCTGAAAGGCTGATATATTTGAGTTTATATGCAGAAATAATAGTAGACAATAAAAGCACCAATACAGATATACTTTACACTTATAATATTCCTCTTAAATTTCAAGATAATATAAAGGTTGGAATGAGAGTAATAGTAGCTTTTGGTAATGGAAATAAATTATTACAAGGAATTATAATTACTATAAAAACCACTATAAATTTTAGTAGAAAAAAATTAAAAGATATTATAGAAGTTATAGATAAAGAGCCTATTTTATCTAATGAACTTATAGAACTTGGATTATGGATGAGAAAAGAATATTTGTCTCAATATATAGAAGTTTTTAAGACAATTTTACCGAGTGGTATAACTAAAAAGGCAAATCAATATATCTATATAAAAGACAAAGCAAATATAGGTGATATAAAATCGAAAAATCAAATTCAAATAATAAATTGTTTAAATGAAAACAATGGAATAGAATTAGAAAGATTAAAAAAAATAGTTGAAATCAGTAATATAAATTCAAGTTTGAAATCCTTAGTTTCAAAAGATATAATTAAAATTGAAATTAAGATTGAACAAGATATCAATAAAAAATATGAAAAATTTATTATAAAAAAGTTTGATAATAAAGAATTAGTAAAAATATTAAATAAAATAAGTTCTAATGCAAGGAAACAAAGAGAAATAATATTATTTTTAAAAGATTATAAAACAATCAAATTAACTAATCTTCTAAAATTAACTAATTCTAATCATTCAAGTATTAAGGCTTTAGAAAATAAAAAAATATTAGAAATTAAAGAAATGGAAATATCCAGAGAAGTACTAGATAAAGAATATATTAAAACTGAAAATATGAATTTGAATATTGAACAAAAAAATGTTTATGAGAAAATAAACTATTCTATAAATAACAATAAAAATGATAAATTTCTTATTCATGGAGTAACAGGTAGTGGTAAAACTGAAGTATATTTACAATTAATAGAAAATGTAATAGAAAAAAACCAACAAGCAATAGTTTTGATTCCTGAAATTTCACTTACTCCTCAAACTGTAGAAAGATTTGTAAGTAGATTTGGCAAAGAAATAGCTATACTTCACAGTAGATTGTCCTTAGGTGAAAGATATGATGAATGGAGAAAGATAAAGACTGGGAAAGTAAATATTGCAATAGGAGCTAGGTCTGCAGTGTTTGCACCATTTAAAAATCTTGGTATAATAATAATAGATGAAGAACATGAAAATAGTTATAAGTCTAGTATGAATCCAAAATATGATACAATAAAGGTAGCAGAAAAAAGATGTGACTTAGAAAATTCTATACTTGTTTTAGGTTCTGCAACTCCATCTATAGAAAGCTATTATTTAGCTCAAAAAAATAGTTATAGATTACTTGAAATGAATAATAGAGCAAATAAGCAAGAATTGCCTAATGTAGATGTAATAGATATGAGAGATGAACTTGAAGATGGAAATAAATCTATTTTTAGCAATATATTATATAATGATATTACTAAAAATCTAAGAGATAAAAGACAAATTATATTATTTTTAAATAGACGAGGTTTTTCTTCATTTATATCTTGTAGGGAATGTGGCTATGTAGAAAAATGTCCTAATTGTGATATATCATTAACCTTTCACAAAAAAGAAAATTGGTTAAAATGTCATTATTGTGGTTTTGCAAAAAAACCAGTTGAAAAATGTCCAGAGTGCAATAGTAAGTATATAAAACATTTTGGTATAGGAACACAAAAGGTTGAAGAAATGGTAGAAAGTACATTTGAATGCGCAAATGTTGCTAGGATGGATTTTGATACAACAGGTAAAAAAAATAGTCATGAAAAAATATTAAATAAATTTAAAAACAAGGAAATTGATATATTAATAGGTACTCAAATGATATCTAAAGGGCTTGATTTTCCAAATGTTCTTTTAGTAGGTGTTATAGCTGCTGATTTAACATTAAATTTACCAGATTATAAAGCGCCTGAAAGAACATTTCAGCTACTGACACAAGTTGCAGGAAGATCAGGAAGAGGCGATGAAAAAGGAAATGTAGTGGTTCAAACATATGATCCAAGTCATTATAGTATAATATATGCTAAAAGTCATGATTATAAGGGTTTTTATAAGGAAGAAATAAAACTAAGAGAAACTTTTAATTATCCTCCCTTTACAAATATTATAGCTATAGTATTTTCTAGTGTTAATTTAAAGATATTAGAAAGTATTACAAAAAAGATAGCAGAGTTAATAATGAAAAATATAGAACATAAAAAAAGAAGTTTTGATTTTATGAGTAATATATCTGGACCTATGCCTTCACCAATTTCCAAAGTGAAAAACAAATACAGGTACCAAATGATTATAAAGGCAGATAATGAAGACTTAAATATGATAAAAAATATCATTTATTGGGTATGTATAAAAAATAATTATAATATACCATTAGATAAAATAACAATAAGTATAGACATCAACCCAAATTCAATAATGTAAAAATATAGGAGGAATAAAAAATGGCAATAAGACAATTAAGATTTGTAGGAGATCCAATATTGAGAAAAAAATCAAGACAAATAGATAAAATAGATGATAGAGTCCTAACTCTATTAGAGGATATGGTAGAAACAATGTATAAAGAAGAGGGTATAGGACTTGCAGCACCTCAAGTAGGTATATTAAAGAGAGCTGTAGTTATAGATATAGGAGAAGGCCCTATGAAAATAATTAATCCGGAAATTGTTTATGAAGAAGGAGAAGTTATTGATGTTGAGGGTTGTCTTAGTGTTCCTGATGAGTCAGGTAATGTAAAGAGGCCTGAAAAAATCAAGGTGAAATACCAAAATGAAGAAGGTAAAGAAGTGATTGTAGAAGCAGAAGAATTACTTGCACGAGCATTATGTCATGAAATTGATCATTTAGATGGTGTTTTATATATTGATAAATTAGAAGAAGAGGAAGAGTAAAATATGAATATAATATTTATGGGAACACCAGATTTTTCTGTTCCTGCACTTGAAAAATTATATGATGAAAATTACTCTATTGATTTAGTTATAACACAACCAGATAAAAGAAAGGGTAGGGGCAAAAAAATGCTCCCTACTCCTGTTAAATCTAAGGCACTAGAGCTGGGAATTAATGTATTTCAACCTGAAAATATTAATGACATAGAAGCTATAGAAAAAATAAAAAAAGTAAATCCACATCTTATAGTTGTAGTTGCATATGGTCAAATATTAAAAGAAGAAATATTAAATATACCTAAATATGGCTGCATCAATATACATGCGTCCTTACTTCCTAAATATAGAGGAGCTGCTCCAATTAATTGGGTTATAATTAATGGAGAAAAAGAAACAGGTATAACTACTATGCTTATGGAAAAGGGACTTGACACAGGGGATATGCTTTTAAAAGAGAAGATAAATATAGATGATAATATTACAGCAGGAGAACTTCATGATAAATTAATGTATATAGGTGCAGACTTGATAGTAAAAACATTAGAAAAAATTGATGATTTAAAGCCTATAGCTCAAGATGACCATTTATCTTCATATGCCCCTATGATGGATAAAACACTTGGAAATATTGATTGGAATGAAAAAAAAGAAAACATAAAAAACCTAGTAAGAGGTACAAACCCATTTCCAGCTGCTTATAGCTACTATGAAGGTAATAGATTTAAAATTTATGATGTAGATATAGATGAAAGCATTTATGATGGTCAAAATGGACAGATAATTGATATAAATAGTGAAGGAATAGTTGTAAAAGTAAGTAATGGTAGTATTATTATAAAAGAAATACAATTTCCTGGAAAGAAAAAAATGAAAGTTATTGATTATATTAAAGGGAATGATTTAAAAAAAGGGATAAAACTAGGTCAGTAAATTTGGATGTGATAAATTGAATGAACAAAAGAGCTTTATAAAAGTATTGATGTATATAATTTTAGTAGCTTTTTTAATATTATTTGTAGCATTATGGATAGGCTTTAGTGAAAATATTACTTTGATTAAATTTATAATGTTGTTTTTTGGAGCTATTTTCACATTTATAATAATAAGTATATTGTCTATAATAATATTATCTAAGAAATTGTTTAAAAAAAATAATTTGAGTAGTTTAGAATCAAAAATATTATATTATTCTATATCTCTTTATTATCCACTATTAATATTTACAGCTAATATTACAAAGATTGATAAAAATAAAATTAGACTTATATATACTAATATAAATAATTTGCTTATAAAATCAAAAAAAATAAAAATTAAAAAAGAAGAATTATTAGTATTATTACCTCATTGTCTTCAAGATTCTAAATGTCAATTTAAAATAACTAATAATATAAATAATTGTAGAAATTGTGGAAAATGTGACATAGAAAAAATAGTAAATTTAAAAAATAAATATGGAATAAATATCGTTGTAGCAACTGGTGGAACTCTAGCAAGAAAATGGATTGTAGATATGAAACCAAAGGCAATAGTAGCTGTAGCTTGTGAGAGGGATTTATCAAGTGGTATAAGCGATATAAAAGGACTACCTGTACTTGGAGTACTAAATGATAGACCAAATGGTCCTTGCATAAATACAAGGGTCAGTATTGATAGACTAGAAGAAGCTATAAAGTATTTTATAGAATAATATGAATTTTAAAAGGGGATTATCCCCTTTTTTTAAAATATTAATATA
>NZ_JBQCYD010000034.1:0-24073 GCF_052088025.1 Senegalia sp. (in: firmicutes)
CGTACGGTGGTGTGAGAGGTCGGTAAATAAAATAATTATTTACCTCCTACTCTATGTCCATTAGACAGATTTAAAGATATCTGTTATCATTATTAATGAAATCTATTATAAAGGAGAGTTTACATGGAAAACATGAATAACAAAGTACTAGCAACAGTTGAAGGAAGGGAAATAACGGAATTAGATATTCAACAATTACTTCAAAGCTTAGGACAACAACAAGCTATGCAATTTAACTCAGAAGAAGGAAAAGAAAGATTATTAGAAGAATTAATAAATCAAGAATTATTTTATCTAGATGCAAAAGATAAAAATATGGATGAAGAAGATGAATTTAAATTTGAACTTGAAAGAGCAAAAGCTAGTTTATTAAAACAATATGCTATGAGAAATTTATTAAGTGATGCTACAGCTACAGAAGAAGAAATAACTGAGTATTACAATCAAAATAAAGATTCTTTTAAAGAAGAACCACAAGCTAAAGCAAGTCATATTTTAGTTGAAACAAAAGAAGAAGCAGAAAAAGCATCAAAAGAAATAAATGATGGAATGAATTTTGAAGAAGCAGCTAAAAAATACTCTACTTGTCCGTCAAAAGAAAAAGGTGGAGATTTAGGATATTTTACTAAAGGTCGTATGGTACCTGAATTTGAAGAGGCAGCATTTAATATGGAAGTTGGAACAATAAGTGAGCCTGTAAAAACTCAATTTGGTTATCATATAATAAAATTAGAAGATAAAAAAGATTCTAGAGAATTAGTTTTAGATGAAGTAAGAGACCAAATTAATCAACAATTAATTGGTATGAAACAAAACAAACTTTATTTAGATAAAACAAATGAACTTAAAGAAAAATATACTATAGACAAAAAATAAGTGAAATGGCCTAGGCCATTTCACTTATTTTTTTATAAACTTTCATCTTTATGCTGAAAATAATCTATACCACCTAATACTACATGAGCAATACCAAATCCTACTACTCCCCAAGCTAAACTTTTTTTAGCTTTTTTTCTAGATAATAATCCAGCAGTTGTAACTACAGCACCAATTGCAGTTGGAATTGAACCTTCGACTATATTCATGTAATAATAACCTCCTTTTTTAAAGGCATGCTTTTATTATTTCCTAAAATCTTAAAATAATGTTAGGATAAATTAGGCAGTATTATTTATGTCTTTTTATTTTTTTGTTTTTAAGTTAAAATAATTATAGAATGTTTAGAAAGAGGTTAAAAAATGATTATTTATATTTTAAGAAGTTTAATAAATAGTGTTAGCATAATAGCAATATTATCTTTTATATTATCTAAAGTTTCAGTTATAAGGCAACTTATATCAAAAGAAAAATCAAGTTATACAGATAAGATTATATTTTCTATATTTTTTGGATTACTTGGTATAGTGGGCACATATTCAGGTGCCCCGGTAGAAGGAGCACTTGCTAATTCTAGAATTATAGGGGTATTTGTAGGTGGGCTTTTTGGTGGGCCTTTTGTAGGAATGCTCTCAGGAGTTATAGCAGGTATGCATAGATTTGCTATAGATATAGGTGGATTTACGGCTCTTGCATGCGCAATATCTACCACTGTAGAAGGTATAATGGCAGGTTTACTTAGTAAAAAGTTTTTTGAATCTAAGAATAAATGGTTATTTGCTTTGTTTTTTGGTGCTATAGCTGAAGTTATACAAATGTTAATTATAATAATTGTAGCAAAACCATTTGATTTAGCAATAGAACTTGTAAATATAATAGGGATACCAATGATAATAGCAAATGGAGTAGGGATATCTATAACTATTGCTATAGTTAATAGTGTATTAAAAGATAAAGAACTAGAAGGAGCATTTCAAGCTGAAAGAGCACTTAAGATTGCAAATGAAACCTTGCATCACTTCAGACAGGGATTTAATTTTCAAACAGCAGATAAAGTCTCAGAAATTATATTTGAAATGACTTCATTTAAGGCAGTAGCATTAACCAATACACGTATAATTCTAGCACATAAGGGAGAAGGGGAAGATCATCATAATTCAGGAGATATAATAAAAACAGGTTTAACACATAGTGTTTTATCTTCTGCAAATTATAAAATAGCAAATAGCCCAAATGAGATTGGTTGTGAAAAAGATAAATGTAAATTAAAATCAGCTATAATAGTACCTTTAAAAGAAGGAGAAAAAATAGTAGGAACACTTAAATTATATAAAAAGAAAGGAAATACCATATCTCCAACTGAAGTTAAACTTGCACTTGGCCTAGGTTCTTTGTTTTCTACACAAATTGAGTTAAGAAAAATAGAAGAAAATAAAGAGCTTGCTACAAAAGCTGAACTTACTGCCTTACAAGCTCAAATTAATCCCCACTTTCTATTTAATGCAATTAATACTATAGTTTCATTAATAAGGACTAAACCTGATAAGGCACGTGAATTATTAATACACTTAGGGTTTTATTTCAGAAAAAATTTATATAAATCTCAAGAATTGGTAGATTTATATACGGAATTAGAACATATAAATTCTTATTTAGAAATAGAAAAAGCAAGATTTGGAGATAAATTAGAAGTTAGATTTAATATAGAGAAAGATTTAGAGATTAAAATTCCACCATTACTAATTCAACCTATAGTAGAAAATTCTATAAAACATGGAATAATGAATTCTATAGAAGGTGGAAATGTCTCTATATCTGCTTATAATAAAAATGAAATGATAGAAATTGTAGTAGAAGATAATGGAGAAGGAATGAATGATGAAAAAATCAAGAGTATATTAGATGAAAAAAATCAGAAGGATTCTATTGGATTATTAAATGTTCATAAAAGGATACAGTTAGTATATGGGGATGAGTATGGGATTAATATTAAAAGTCAAAAGGATATAGGAACAAAAGTAACAATATTATTACCAAAGGAGGAAGTATTAATATGAAAATCAAAGCTTTAATTGTAGATGATGAGCTTCCAGCAAGAGAAGAAATAATATATTTATTAAGCAAGTATAAAGATATAGAAATAATAGGAGAAGAAAATAATGGGCTTAGTGCCATGGAGGCTGTAGAAAAATTAGAACCTGATATGATATTTTTAGATATAAATATGCCAAAAATATCAGGAATAGAAGTAGCAAATAAAATAATAAATAAAGAAGACAATATTCCACTTATTGTTTTTATTACAGCTTATGATGAATATGCAATTAAAGCATTTGAATTAGATGCAATAGACTATTTATTAAAACCAATATCAGAACAAAGATTAGATAAAACTATAGATAAATTACGTCTAGGACTAGGTTTTAGAAATGAAAAATATGAAATTAAATTAAATAATATAATTAATAAATTACAAAAGAAAAAGGAAGTAACTCTGGATAAGTTAACTTTATATAAAGAAGGTGCTTTTTATCCAATAGAGATAAAGGATATAATACTTGCAACAGTTGAGGATAAAAACACTGTCATAATAACAAAAAATGATAAGTTTATATATCATGAATCACTATCACATTTTGAAAAAAATATAAATAATGATAATTTTTTTAAAAGTCATAGATCATTTGTTGTAAATATGGATTATATAGAAAAAATAGAACCATGGTTTAATCAAAGTTATAATATAAAATTAAAGTACTATAATGAAAACATACCTGTAAGTAGGGGACAATTAAAAGAATTTAAAATGATAATGAATATCATTTAGTTCCCATTCAAACTCTTATATTGCACTTCACATGTGACTTAATACAATTAAGCTTAAAATGCCTATTAATTACTATAAATATAATACAATATCAGTATACAAATTAATAGGAGGAATTTATATGATTTCATTTTTTAGTTCAATAGCAATATTAATAATTGGTTACTTCACTTATGGAGTATTTGTGGAAAAGGTTTTCGGGGCAGATGAAAACAGAAAAACACCAGCAATTACAATGGAAGATGGTGTTGATTTTATGCCACTTAGTTGGCCTAGAATATTTCTTATTCAATTTTTAAACATAGCAGGACTTGGTCCAATATTTGGTGCTATAATGGGAGCTTTATTTGGTCCAGCAGCATTCATATGGATTGTTTTAGGTAGTATTTTTGCTGGAGGAGTACATGATTACTTTTCAGGAATGCTATCTGTTAGACATGAAGGTAAAAGTATTTCAGAGATTGTAGGGATTTATTTAGGAGAAAATGCTAGAAAGATAATGAGAGTATTTTCTGTAGTATTACTTATATTAGTTGGTACAGTTTTTATGACAGGACCTGCTCAATTACTTGCTAATTTGAATTTTGCAGGACTTGGAAGTTTAAATATTTGGCTTGCTATAATCATAATTTATTATTTTCTTGCTACAATATTACCAGTAGATAAAATAATAGGCAAAATTTATCCTCTATTTGGGGCTGCTCTACTTATAATGGCAGCAGGAATAGGTTCAATGTTAATAATAAAAGGATATAATATACCAGAAGTAACATTGAAAAATCTTCATCCAGGTGGTTTATCCCTGTGGCCAATGCTTTTTGTAACTATAGCTTGTGGAGCTATTAGTGGATTCCATGCAACTCAAGCTCCAATGATGGCAAGATGTCTACCTAATGAAAAATATGGTAGAAAGGTATTTTATGGTTCAATGATAGCAGAAGGTATAATAGCTCTTATATGGGCAGCAGCAGCTATGACATTCTTTAATGGAGGAGTTGGAGGATTAAATGATGCTTTAATCAATGGTGGAGGAACTGCAGGCGTTGTAAACACAATATCCTCTTCACTACTTGGTAGAGTTGGAGGAGTACTTGCAATGCTCGGAGTTATAGCAGCACCTATTACATCAGGTGATACAGCATTTAGAAGTGCAAGACTTGTAATTGCAGATGCTTTAGATTATAAACAATCAGAAACTAAATCAAGATTATTAGTTGCAATTCCTTTATTTGTAATAGGATTTGCACTTACAAGAATAGATTTTAATATAATTTGGAGATATTTTGCATGGTCAAATCAAACACTTGCAACCATAGTTCTATGGGCTACAGCAGCTTATTTAATTACAATTAATAAGAACCATTGGATTGCTACAGTGCCAGGAACATTTATGACAGCAGTAAGTGTAACTTATATATTTCAAGCACCAGAAGGCTTTCAATTACCACAAACAATATCTTATCCTGTAGGAATAATAGTAGCAATACTAGCACTTGCAACATTTTTATACAAGTTTAAATTTAGTCACAATCCTAGTCCAAGTAAAATATAAATAAATATTAAATAAAATAAATGGATAGCTTTCACATTAAAGCTATCCATTTTTATATCTTAATTGATAATTTATAAGTTTTAATATAGAATAATAGTATTAAAGAAAAGGTGATTAAAAAATGGATGAAAATAAATTTTATAGGGTATATTCTAAATTTCTAAAAGATAAATATGGAGAAAAGGTATATAAATTACCAATAAATATAGATACTACTTGTCCTAACAGAGATGGATGTGTGGGTAGAGGAGGCTGCATATTTTGTGGAGAAGTTGGTACTGGATTTGAATCTCTATCTAATAGTATTTCAGTAAAAAGTCAATTAGAAAAAAATAAAGAATATATTAAAAAAAGATATAAAGCTAAAAAGTTTATAGCTTATTTTCAAAATTTCACAAATACTTACATGGAATTTGAAAGATTTAAAAAACTAATAGAAGAATCTGTCATAGAAGATATAGTAGAAATTTCAATATCAACAAGGCCAGATTCTATATCAGATAAATATCTAAAGTTTTTAAAAGAATTTAGTAAAGAAAAAAATATAAATATTACAATAGAATTAGGACTTCAAACAGTAAACTATCATACTTTAAAAAAGATAAATAGAGGTCATACTTTGGCAGAACTTATAGATAGTGTTATTAGAATAAAAAAATATGGTTTTAGAATATGTTTACATCTTATATTAGATCTTCCTTGGGATGATAATATGGATGTAATTGAAAATGCTAAAATTATATCTGCACTTGATATAGATCAAGTCAAAATACATTCTTTATATATTGTTGAAAATACTGCCTTAGGAGATATGTATAAGAAAGATTTAATAAAACTTATCTCAAAAGATGAATATATACAAAGAGTAGTATTATTTTTAAAATATTTAAAAGAAGATATAGTGGTAGAAAGATTGATAGGAAGAGCCCCAAAAGAAGATACCCTCTTTGTTAATTGGAATACAAGTTGGTGGAAAATAAAAGAAGAAATTTTAAAAGAAATGGAAGATAAAAATATAATACAAGGAGAAAAATGTGATTATCTTAATGGAAAGGCATTAAATCAATTTAAATAAAGGGCTTAAATAAGCCCTTTATCTATTTCTTTTCAAAAGTTGTACAATCCGTTTCTTCAGCATTTTTAGCATTCATTGGATTTATTTGTATTTTACTAGCATTACAATAATTACCTTCAGCATTATAATAGCAAGTATTAACGCTACATACTACTCCAGGAAGGTGTGAGTTTGTTTTTTGAGTTGTCATAAATAAGCCTCCTTTATTATGGAATAATCTTAGTATGTGTTAAAATATAAAATGTATTCGAAGTAATTATAGGATTTAGGAGGATTTTAAATGTCAAAAAAGGAAAGAATAGATAAGATATTATCAAACTTAGGATATGGAACAAGAAAAGAAATAAAACAAAAAATCAAATCAAAAATGGTAAAGGTTAATGGACAAACAATAAAAGATAATTCAGTTAAAGTTAATCCTTATGAAGATATAATAAAATTTAATGAAAAAATAATAGATTATAGAAAGTTTATATATCTGATGTTAAATAAACCAGCTGGCATAATTTCAGCCACAGAAGATAATTTTAATAAAACTGTAATCGATTTAATAGATGATAAATATAAAGCATTTAAACCCTTTCCAGTAGGAAGATTAGATAAAGATACAGAAGGATTACTTTTAATAACAAATGATGGCGAATTAGCCCATAAATTATTATCACCAAAAAAACATATAGATAAGAAATATTTTGTAAAGGTTAGTGGGAAACTTGATAATTTTGATGAAGAAAGTTTCATAAAAGGAATTGATATAGGGGAAAAAAACCTAACTCTTCCAGCAGAGTTAGATATAAAAGTTTCTGATGAAATTTCTGAGTGTTATGTTATAATAAGAGAAGGAAAGTTTCATCAAGTAAAGAGGATGTTTGAAGCTTTGGGAAAAAAGGTGATTTATCTAAAGAGAGTTAAGATGGGTAGTTTATACCTTGATTCTAATCTTAAACTAGGTGAATATAAAGAACTAAGCAATGAAGAATTAGACATTATAAATAGATAGGGTGTAAATATGATAAGTAGTAAAGAAGAAAGTAAATTCGATAAGTTTTTTAATCACAGGGATGCTCTCATTATGAAATTTAAAATAGGAGATATTTCTAAAAGGGAATATATAATGGAAAATGTAGAGTTTATAGAAAAATTAAATGTTAAACCTTTTAAAAATATTGATAGCTTTGAAAAGGGAATGTATAATTATCAATATTATAATATGTTAGCAAAATATTATTATATGGAAGCAAAGCATTTAAAAGATAAGGGAGAGCCAGTTAAATATTATCAATCATTTCTAGATGAAGGATATTATTATTATGGTGAAAAAGATAAATCCACACTGAAGTTTCTTAAATTTCTTAAATTCAAAAATATGGAAGCATATTATATAAATGTTAATTCCGATAGTCTTCAAGGTAAATTATATGAAATAAACTTAAAAGAATTTGATAAAGCTATATTTCATTCAAAAAGCTTTAAGATACTAGATATTCTGAAAAAAGAAAAAGTTTTTCAAAATGATAGTAGGAAATCAATTATTGATGAATATGTAAATGTGAAATATTAAGAAGGTAGATTAATCTACCTTCTTTAAATTTTATTTGTAAGAATTTTAATTATAGTATCTATATCAGAGTTTTTGTTTAGTTCAAAATTTCCAGGATGGATATTGGTTTCCAAATCTAAATCAGATAATCTAAGCAAAAATTTTCTTTTATCATTTATAAGCTTTTTATCAAATAAAGTTTGTGCAACTGTTTCCGAAGATGAACCTTGCTCTATACTAATCTTTACATTTTCATCAACTTTTGAAGTATCTTCTTGAGATGGAGTTTCTTCTTCTTTTTCTTCTTCAACTTTAGGCTCTTGCTTAGGATCAGATTCTTTCTCAGGTTTTTCTTTAGGTTCTTCTGTCTTTATTTCTTCAGTGCTTTCATCAATATTAGTATCACCAAATAAAATATCTAATCTCCAAAAAATAATACCGCCTATTAAAACTATAACTAAAATAATCATAACAAAATCTATATAGTTATATATAAAGTCCTTTAATCTTTCTAAAAAATTCTTCATAGCTTGCTCCTTTCTAAATTACATATATTTAAATACTATATATAATAATATCATAATTCAGCTATAATAATCAATAAACACTAAATATAGAAAATAGAACTTGTCTTAACTAGCTCTTACGTATTATGATAATAGATATAGTAAAAATTAAGAGGTGATAAAATGATAAAGATAAAAATAAATAAAAACGATGAAGGACAAAGAATGGATAGATTTCTTTTAAAATATATGGATAAAGCACCTAAAGGATTCATTCAAAAAATGATAAGAAAAAAAAGAATTAAATTAAATTCTAAAAGAGCTTATCCAGAAGATATATTAAAATTAAATGATGAAATAAACTTTTATTTATCTGATCAAACAATAGATAAGTTTAAAAGTGATATAATAGAGGTAAAATCAAATATAAAATTAGATATAATTTATGAGGATAGAAATATACTATTAATAAATAAGAAAAGGGGAGATATTTCTCATTCAAATAAAGAAGATGAAAAAAGCATATCAAATGCTTTAATAAATTATCTAATAGAAAAAAATGAATATAATCCTGAAACAGAAAAAAGTTTTACTCCAGCTATATCAAATAGACTTGATAGAAATACAGAAGGTATAATAATAGCTTCAAAGAATCACAATGCTCTTAAAGCTATAAACAAAGCTATTAAGGAACAATATATAGAAAAATATTATAAAGCTCTAGTATATGGAAAAATAGATAAAGAAATGATATTAGAAGATTATCTTATAAAAAACAATAAAGAAAATAAGGTTAAAATTTCAAAAGAAGAAATCTCGAATTCAAAAAAAATAATTACTGAAATAAAACCTCTGAAATTCAATGAAAATTATACACTTGTAGAAGTGAAATTAGTTACAGGAAGAACTCATCAAATCAGAGCACATTTAAGCTATGTAAACAATCCTGTTTTAGGTGATAAAAAATATGGTAAAAAAAATCAGAATGAAAATTTTAATTTAAAGTCACAATTTTTATTAGCATATAAAATAACTTTTAATGGCTTGGAAAATGATTTGAAATATTTAAATGATAAAACTTTCGAAATACCACTTTCACCTGAATATGAAGAAATTATATATCATGTTTTTAATAATTAAGTATATAAATTAAGAATCAATTTTTATATATTACACTAATATAATTTAGGAGGTAAGATATGATTTTAAATATAAGTATAGATGGAAATAGAAATATAAATATAGAAAAAGGTGCTAGTATAAGAAATCTTATAAAAAATAGTAACTTTAAAGAAGATAAGAATTATTTAGCTGCTAGGATGGATAATGAAATAAAGCATCTGGACTATAAATTACAATCTAGTACAGATTTAGAATTATTAGATATAAAAGATAAAGATGGATTTAGAGTATATGTAAGAACATTAACATTTATCCTAATAAAAGCTGTAGATGAAGTTTTTAAAGGTGCTAGAACAACTATAGAACATTCACTTAGTAAAGGACTCTATGTTGAAATACATAAAGATAATGATCTTAACTTAGAAGATATCGATTTGATAAAAGAAAAAATGAATGAAATAATAAAAAAAGATTTACCAATAAAAAGAAAACTTATGAAAACACCTGAAGTAATTAAAATTTTTGAAAAACAAGGAATGAATGATAAATTAGAGCTTGCAAAATATAGGAAGAAAGAAAAGATTCATATATATGAATTAGATGGATTATATGATAAGTTTTATGGTTATTTAGCTCCTTCAACTGGATGTATAAATTCTTTTGATTTAACATATTATCATCCAGGCATAATACTTAGATATCCTAGAAAGGATAATAATTATGAGATACCTGAGTTAATAGAACAAAATAAATTAGCTCAAATTTTTAAGGAAGCAGAAAAATGGGTTGAAATATTAAAACTTGAAAATGTTGCATCATTAAATGAAAAAATAATTAATAAAGAAATCCCTGAAATAATAAGAATATCTGAAGCTTTTCATGAGAAAAAAATTGCAAATATAGCAGATAAAATATGTGAAGATGAAAAAATAAAGATAATTTTAATAGCAGGTCCATCTTCTTCTGGCAAAACTACATTTGCTCAAAAGTTATATACTCAGCTAAAAATAAATGGTAAAAGACCAGTTTCATTATCCATAGATGATTACTTTGTTGATAGGGAACATACACCCTTAGATGATGAGGGTAATTATGACTTTGAAACTATAGAAGCTGTAGATATAAAGAAATTCAACAATGATTTAATAGGTTTATTAGATGGTAAGAAAGTGGATATACCAAAATTTGATTTCGTGGATGGTAAAAGAGAAATAAAAATCAAGGATTTTAGTATTGAAAAAAATCAACCTATAATAATTGAAGGAATACATGGATTAAATGAAAAGCTTACAAACCAAATCCCTCATATGTATAAATATAAAATATATATAAGTGCCTTAACACAATTAAATATAGATGATCATAATAGAATTCATACTACAGATAATAGATTAATTAGAAGAATAGTAAGAGATAGCATGTATAGGGGAAGAAGTGCTGAAGGCACACTTGAATTATGGAAATCTGTAAGAAGAGGAGAAGAGAAAAATATTTTTCCTTATCAAGAAGAAGCAGATATAATGTTTAATTCAGCACTTGTATATGAACTTGCAGTGCTTAGAAAATATGCAGAACCCTTACTTCAACAAATAGATAGATCAAGTATTCATTTTGCTGAAGCAAAAAGATTGCTTAAATTTTTAAATTATTTTAAAGTGATAAGAAATGATGATATGATACCATCTACATCTATATTAAAAGAATTTATAGGCGGAAGTGCCTATAGAGAAGAAGAGTAGGTGTTTTTATGGAAAAGAAACTAAATAAAATAATAGAAAATAATAAAGATCTTACTTTAGAAGGAGAAGTTGCAACATATATACCAGAACTTGGAAAGGCTAATGCCAAAGATTTAGGTATTTGTATAGCAGATATGGAAGGTAATATTTATAAAGCAGGAGATTACAATAAAAAATTCACTATACAAAGTATATCAAAAACCATATCTTTGATGATGGCTTTAATGGATAATGGCAAGGAAATAGTTTTTGATAAAGTAGGCATGGAGCCTACTGGGGATGCCTTTAACTCTATAATAAAACTTGAAACAATTATGCCATCACGCCCTTTAAATCCTATGATAAATGCTGGGGCTATAGTAGTGTCCTCTTTAATAAAAGGAAAAGATAAAGAAGAAAAATTTAATAGATTATTATCTTTCATGAAAAAGATATCTGAAAATGATAATCTTGAGATAGATAATGAGGTCTATTTATCTGAAAAGAAAACAGGACATAGAAATAGGGCTATGGCATATTTCATGAAAGATGTAGGGATCATAGAAGGTGATATTGAAGACATACTAGATGTCTATTTTAAACAATGTTCAATTAAGGTTGATTGTGTAGATTTAGCTAAGATGGGTTTATTTTTGGCCAATCAAGGAATATTGCCATCCACAGGACAAAAGTTAGTATCTGAAGATATATCTAGAATTGTAAAAACTTTTATGGTTACATGTGGAATGTATAATGGTTCTGGGGAATTTGCTATAAAGGTTGGAATTCCTGCAAAAAGTGGTGTTGGAGGAGGTATAATGGCATCAATACCACATAGAATGGGAATAGCTACATTCGGACCTTCTTTAGATGATAAGGGAAATTCTATTGGTGGCTACAAAGCCTTATATGAATTATCAAAAGAGCTTAATTTAAGTATTTTTTAAATATTAATGTCAAATTACTATTGTCTTAAGTATTATATAGTAAAAGATGATAGTATGGTGATTATATGGAAGTTAATGAAAATATAAAAGCTATTGTAATTCCTTATTTTGAAGATAAATTTGTTATGTCATTTAATTCTAAACAAAAATGCTGGGAATTTCCAATAGGTGAGGTTAGTGAAAATGAAAGTTTAATTCAATCTTCAATAAGGCAAGTGTTTGAAAGATGTGGAGCAATATCAGAATATCTACAACCATTAGGAATGCATGGAAAAAAATATATAATCTATCTGAGTAAAATAGCAGTATTTGAACCAAAACCTAGATGGAGTGATTCTGATCTAGTAAAATTGTTTGAAGATTTACCAAATGAAGTATTAGATAAGGATAGACTATTATATGAATCAGCTTAAAAAAAAGCTAAAAGCTAAATGCACGTGCATTTAGCTTTTTTTTAAAAGTTTATTTGACTTTTTCTCATTGCTATACTAAAGACAAAGCCCATTGCAATCATATTAGTTAAAAGAAATGTTCCTCCATAACTAATAAAGGGAAGAGGAATACCAGTTACAGGCATAAGTCCCATAGTCATTCCTATATTTTCTATTATATGAAAAGTTATCATAGCCGCAATTCCTATTACAATTAAGGAGCCAAATGAATCTTTAGCTTTTTTAGCTATTGTTACTAATCTATATAATAATAATAAAAATAAAAAGATTAATAAAAGCCCACCTATTAATCCGAAAGATTCTCCTATAACTGCAAATATAAAATCTGTATGCTTTTCTGGCAACCAGTTTAAACCTGTAAAACCACTTTTTTTAACCCATTCAATTTTCTCATTTAAATTTCCATCTGTTGTCATAAGTCTACCAATAAGTTGACCTGAACCTATTGCAATTTTAGATTGAGTACTTTGATATCCCGCACCCATGGGATCTAGTGAAGGATCTAAAAATATTAATACTCGATTTTTTTGAAATTCACCTAAAAACCCAAACCATAATATAGGTAAAGATATAAGTCCTGCTATTAAAGCATATATAATATATCTATAATTTAAACCTGCTACAAAGAGCATAATAAATGTAAAAAATATAAATACAAGTCCTGTACCAAAGTCATTTTCTACTACTAATAAAATAGGAATAACAGCAAAGGTTAAAACTTTTATAAGAGTAAAGACATTATTTATATCTTTTTTGTTTATCTCTATAAATTTAGCAAGAGATATAATAATACCTATCTTTACTATCTCAGAAGGCTGAAAACTAAATCCTCCTATAACAAGCCAACTATCAGCTCCCCATTGCTCCGAACCTGTACCAAATAGTACTACAGCTAAAAGTAATCCATTTGATAATATATATATAGGGATATAAAGTTTGCCCCATATGTCATAGTCAATAAGGGATAAAATCATGACAGCAATAACTCCTATAATAAATGCTATAGCTTGACTTTTGAGGGCTGACAAGGCACCGGTTGCAATATATATTGAAAAAAATCCATATGAAGTTAATATCAATATAAGAAAAAGTAAATAATAATCAAATTTCTTTAAAGGGTTTCTATCTACAAACATCATTTTAATAACTCTCCATTCTAATTAAATATTAATAATAATTATATCATAAAATAAAATAATATAAATAAGTATATACTATTTATATTATAGATTTAATATTTCTATTTATTTATAATTGAAATTATGGGTATAAATAATATTGTGAGTATATTTTAGATTTAAATATGTTAAAATAAAAATTGAGAAGAAGCATAGTCTGAGTCTCAAGGGGGTAAAGTATGAATTTAATTTTAATAATTATATCATTAATTTTAATGTTCATAGGTCTCATAGGAACTTTTCTACCAGCTATACCAGGACCTGGACTTATATTTTTTACTAGTTTAATATATGGAATAATAACAAAGTTTGAAAAATTATCTATAACTAGTCTAGTAATACTTTTAATACTCTCTATTTTAACTATAGTACTTGATAATGTAACTTCTTTAATTACCACAAAAAAAGTTGGTGGCTCAAGATATGGTATAATAGGAGCTATAGCAGGAGGAATCATAGGATTTTTATCACTTAACTTTATAGGTCTTATAATTGGACAATTTGTAGGGACTATAATTGGAGAATTGATTATAAGAAGGAATTTTAATGATTCATTTAGAATAGGAATGGCAGGATTCATAGGTTACTTGATTGGTGTAGTGTTAAATAGTACAATAGCAGTAATTATGATAGTGATATTTATATTTAATGTAATCATATAAAAATAATAAATTTATAAAAAATAATATTTATTTTGAAGGGTTTATAAATTTTTTATTGAATATAGTATTATACAATTTAAGGAGGTAGTGTAAAAATGGGAAATACTCAATTTCTAGAAAAGAAAATAGAAGAATTAAAAGAAGATGGTGTATATAGGAAATTACCAGTATTAGAAGGTGCTAATGAAGCAGAAGTGATATTAGATGGTAAAAAAGTTATAAACCTATCATCAAATAACTATTTAGGATTTGCAAATCATCCTAGACTTAAAAAAGCAGCTATAGAAGCAGTAGAAAAATATGGTGTTGGATCTGGTGCTGTTAGAACTATAGTTGGAAATATGGATATACATGAGGAGTTAGAAGAAATACTTGCAAAGTTTAAAAAAGAAGAAGCAGTTATGGTTTATCAATCAGGATTTAACTGTAATGCAGGTACTATTCAAGCTATTACTGATAAACAAGATCTTATAATATCAGATGAATTAAATCATGCAAGTATAATTGATGGAGTTAAATTAAGTAAAGCAGATAAAGCAATATTTAAACATTCAGATATGGAAGACTTAGAAAGAATTTTAAAAGAAAAAAGAGAATTTCATAAAAATGTATTAATAATTACAGATGGAGTATTTAGTATGGATGGAGATTTAGCAAAATTACCTGAAATTGTAGAATTAGCTGAAAAATATAATGCTATGACCTATGTAGATGATGCTCATGGTTCAGGAGTATTAGGTAAAAGTGGTAGAGGTACAGTAGATCATTTTGATCTTCATGGAAGAGTTGATTTCACTATAGGTACACTTTCAAAAGCAATAGGTGTAATAGGTGGATATGTTGCTACAAGTAAAGCAGCACAAGAGTGGTTAAATCATAGAGGTAGACCAATTTTATTTTCAACTTCACTTCCACCAGCAGCAGTTGGAGCTATCATAGAAGCTGTTAAGATACTTATGGAAACAGAAGAATATACAGATAAATTATGGGATAATGCAAAATATTTCAAAGAAAAATTAGGTAAATTAGGCTTTGATACAGGTAAAAGTGAAACTCCTATAACTCCTGTTATGATAGGTGACGAAGCTAAAAGTATGAATTTTAGCAAGAGACTTAAGGAAGAGGGAGTATTTGTTTCTGCAATAGTATTTCCTACTGTAGCAAAAGGAATGGGAAGAGTAAGATGCATGGTAACAGCAGGTCATACTAAAGAACAATTAGATAGAGCAGTAGATGCATTTGAAAAAATAGGAAAAGAAATGGAAATCATATAAATAAGGGGCACTTTAAGTGCCCTTTTTTATATAATATAATAAGTAAAGTTTTAATTGGAGTGATAAATATGATTATAGGTGCATGTAGTGTAGAATTGTTCATATATGATACTAACTCACTAAAAGAAAAAAGACATGTCTTAAAAAGCATTATAGGTAGGATACAATCAAGATTTAATGTATCCATTTCTGAAGTGGATAATAATGATAAATGGCAAATAGCTACCATTGCCTTTTCTATTGTAACTAATGATACAAGTCATGCAAATAGCACTATATCAAATGTATTAAATTTTATAGAAAGAGATAGCAGATTAGAAATAACAAATCATTTTATAGAAATACTTTAGTTGGAGGGTAAGATGAAAAAAAAGCTAAATAAAAAAGAAATAAAAGAAGTGTTAGAAATTTTAAAAGAATTATATCCTGATGCAAAATCAGAACTTGATTTTACAAATCCCTTTGAACTTTTAATATCAACCATTCTTTCCGCTCAATCTACAGACAAAAGAGTAAATTCTATTACAAAAGAGTTGTATAAAGAATATAAAACGCCTAGTGATTTTTTGACACTTTCAACTGAGGAATTAGGAGAAAAGATAAGAAGCATAGGATTCTTTAGAAATAAAAGTAAAAATATTTTAAGGACTTGTGAAATACTTTTAGAGGACTATAATGGTGAAGTTCCTAATACTAGAGAAGAACTAATGAAATTACCTGGAGTGGGAAGAAAAACCGCAAATGTAGTAATAAGTAATGTATTTGGAAAGAATGCAATAGCAGTAGATACACATGTTTTTCGTGTATCCAACAGAATAGGTATTGTAAATGCAAAAGATGTAGATGAGACAGAAAAACAACTTATGAAAAATATAGATGAAGATTCATGGACAGATGCACATAATTGGTTAATATTTCATGGTAGAAGGATTTGCAAGGCAAGAAGTCCCAAATGTAGTGAATGTCCCTTAAATGAGTATTGCTTATATTATAAAAACAAATAAATATTTCATAAATATAAAACTCTTAGAATACTATAAAATATAGTAGATTTTTTAGGAGGAAGTTATGAAAGAAAATAATAATTGGAGAAAAAAACAAAATAGTATAAGTGTTATTTTAGTTTTGATATTAATTTTGGGAATATTTACCTTTATTTTTCTTAATTATTCGAAAGAAGAAACAATTTTTGGAAAAACTTATATAAACAATATATATGTAGGGGGTTTAAATGAAAAAGAAGCAATAGCATTATTAAAAGAAAAATTAGAAGGAGAATTTGTAAGAAAGAATATAATTTTATCTTTCAAAGAATATAGAAAAGAAATTACATTAAAAGACATAGATGGAAACTATGATTATGAAAAAGCAGTAAAAAAGTCACTTAAAAATGGAAAAGATAAAAATCAATTTAAAAATATGATAAATATTTTTATGATGAGAAATAAAAGATATGATTATAATCTAGAGTTTGTATTTAACAATAAAAAATTAAATGAAATATCTAAAAAAATAATATCAGATATTTCAAAGAAAGAGAAAAATGCAGACATTAAAATAAGTAATGGAAACATAGAAATAATTAAAGAGGAAATTGGTATAAAATTAAGTAAGAAAGATATTAAAAGACAAGTAATAAAAAAAATAAACAATAAAAAATATTCTATTTCTTTACCAATAACATATATAAAGCCTGAAATAACACAAGAGATACTAGAAGAAATAAATGGGGTAATTTCAAATTTTTCTACATCATTTTCAAGTGGAAATATAAATAGAGTAAAAAATATTGAAATTGCAACTAGGGCAATAGATGGGAAGTTACTCTTACCAGGGGAAGAATTATCTTTTAATAAGACCACAGGTGAAAGAAGTAAATCTAATGGATATTTCTTAGCCAATGTAATATTAAATGGAGAATATGTAAAGGATTATGGAGGAGGAGTATGTCAAGTTTCTACTACTCTTTATAATGCAGCCTTACTATCAGGCATAGAAATTACAGAAAGGGCACCTCACTCTATTCCAGCTTCATATGTCCCCAAAGGAAGAGATGCTACAGTTGCTTATGATTACTTAGATTTGAAAATAAAAAATACTTATGACTATCCTATATATATAGAAGGAAACCCCTATAAAAACAGTATTGAATTTAAAATTTATGGAAACACTCAAGATATAAAAAAAAAATAAAAATTGAATCATTTATTGAAGATATAATTAATTATGATGTAAATATATCTATAGATGAGAATCTACCTAAAGGTGAAAAGAAAATAATTAAAAAAGGTAGAAAAGGCTATAAGGTAAAGGTATATAGAATTATATATGAAGATAATAAATTAAAGTCTAAAAATATAATTTCAAGTGATTATTATAAGGCAAATGAAGAAATAATTATATTGGGAAATTAAAAACTCTTGGGAAACCAAGAGTTTTTAATTTGTACTAGTAATGGTATAATATAACTAAAGCAAACAACAAAACCGAAAATTCTGAAAAAAGGAGAAAATATGAATAAAAAAATACAAAATCTGATAGAAAACATAGATAAGGTTATATTTGGTAAAAAGAAAGAAATAATAGACATAATAACTTGTTTACTTGCAGAAGGTCATATCCTCTTAGAAGATGTGCCTGGAGTTGGAAAAACTAATTTAGTCCATGGTCTTGCAAAATCATTAGATAGTGAATTTGGAAGGATTCAATTCACACCTGATTTATTACCATCTGATATAACAGGTGTATCTATATTTAATCCAAAAAACAATGAATTTGAATTTAAAAAAGGACCAGTATTTACTAATATATTATTAGCAGATGAAATAAATAGAACTTCCCCAAAAACTCAATCAAGTTTACTTGAAGCTATGCAAGAGATGCAAATCACAGTAGAAGGTAAAACTTATCATCTAGAATATCCTTTTATGGTTCTTGCAACAGAAAATCCTATTGAATATGAAGGGACTTTTCCTCTGCCAGAAGCTCAATTAGATAGATTTATGATGAAAATGAGTTTAGGTTATCCAGATAATGAAAGTGAAAAGAAAATTTTGAGAAATTATGCAAAAAAAACACCAATTGAAGAATTAAAGCCAGTTTTAAATTTAAAAGAGATTAGAGAAATTCAAAAAGAAGTACAAGAAGTACATGTGTCATCTGAAATAGAAGATATAATTGTAAAGTTAGCAAATAATACAAGAAATCATAAAGATATAAAATTAGGAGTAAGTCCAAGAGGATCATTACTTCTTTATAAAGCATCAAAATCATTTGCATATATTAAAGGTAGGGATTTTGTTTTACCAGATGATATAAAGAAATTATATTTATCAGTTTTTTCACATCGAATAATCTTAAGACCTGAAACAAGATTTAACAATATAAGTTCACAAGAAGTTTTGATGAAGATTTTTTCTAAGCTAGAAATATAAGGGTGATTATATGAATAGAAAAATAATGTTTTATATATTAGCTCTTATAATGTTTTTATTTTCAATATTTGTAGGTGGGAAATTTCCTTTTTTATTATTTTTTTTAATTATATTAACTATAATCTACTCTACTTTTTCTAATAATTACAATAAAAAAAATTTACAAGGTGTTTTTTGGATAAATAAATATAAATTCACAAGAGGGGAAATATTTAAGATAGAATATAAAATATATAATAGTGGTTTGCTTCCAATTCCTTATATAGAAATAGAAGAGAATATAAATGAAAGATTAATAAAGCAAAAAGATAATGCAAAGATTTTCTTTATAAAGCCATTTGATTATATTAAAATAAAAAAGGAATATAAATCTCTCCATAGAGGTAAATATGATGTAGGAAATTTAGATATCATAATAGAAGATATATTTTCTATAAAAAAATCTAAAATGACATTAAAAGATTCTTTGGATATAATAATATACCCTAAAATTTATGATATAAAAAATATAAATTTATTTGGAAAAGATTTTTTTGGTTCAGATAAAACAAATGAAAAACATAATGAAGATTATTCTAATATTAAAAACTTAAGAGAATACGCTCCAGGAGATAGCCTTAGAAGAATACATTGGAAAACAAGTGCAAGAAAAGGACAATTTTTTGTTAAGAATTTTAATACATCTTCAAAAATAAATGTGAAAGTTTTTATGGATTTTGAAGAAAGTAAATTTTTAAGAAATAACAAATCATTAGAAGATGTATTAATAGAAATCACTTCTAGCATAATTCATTTTACTTTAAAAAATAATATTGAAACAGAATTTATAAGCTATACAGACAAGAAATTAAAAATGAAATTAAATAATATATCTCTTTTTAATAGCTTTTTAGATAATATGGTAACCATAAGTCCTAAAATGAATAGAAAGTTATCAGATACTATATTAGAAGAAGTTAATATAACTTCATTAGGTACTACAATAGTAATTGCTACCATAGAGATTGATAAATCCATGATAGATACAATTTTGAACATTAGAAAGATGGGAATAAATATAACTATCTTTATTATCAGAGACTCTTTTTCAAAAATAGATGATGAAAGAATTTTAAAACTCAAATCATTAAATATAATAATATACAAACTATACAACGATGACAATCTAGAAAAGGTTTTAGGTGATAGATATGAATAAAACTTTTGACTTTCTTTATAAAACATTTTTTACTATAATAATTATTTTTTCTACAATAGGAGTAATTCTAGGTGATTTAAAAGGTGATTTTGATTTAAATGCTATAATTATTATAATAATAGTGACATTAATTTCTTTAATAGTTTTTTTTATATTTGATAAAAAACCTATTTTTTTAATTGTGACTATTATTACAATGTTTTTAGTTTCTGTAATTTATAATGAATATTACAATGAAAAATTTATTTTATTGATTAATAGTATAAATGATTTTTTATTGTGGGCTCAGGATTTTATAAATAATAAGGCAATATTTAATAATATTTATTTTAATATATTTTTAATATTATTAACAATAATTTTATCCTTGTTTATATATATTACAGTATTTAAATTTAAAAGAATGTATCCTTTATTAATAAGTGTTACATCATTTTTCTTATACAGATGGTTTTGGTATCAAAACAGTGCTTTTAATTATTATTATATTTTTATATTTTCGGTATTTTCATTATATACTTTTAATAGATTAAAGAGTAAATTTATAGATTGGAAGAGAGAAAAAAAGGATGATACTAATTATAAAAGTAAATATCTTTTTATATATTCCTTTATAGTTACCCTTACAATAATATTAATAGCTTTTATATTGCCCAAGGATAATCCTCCTATAAAATGGAGGTGGATGGATGATAAGGTCCAAACAAATTTTCCACAAGTTACTGAGTGGAGAAATAATTTAAAAAAATCACAGGGCTATGGTAAGAATCTAGAATTTGATTTGACATTTACCCCTTATCAAAATCAAGAAAGAACTCTTGGGGGTAATATTGAGATAAACAACCAATTAGTAATGGAGGTAGAATCAGATAGACCTCTTTATTTAAAAGGAATAGTAAAAGATGAATATACAGGTTCCTATTGGAAGAGTGAAGAAGATCAAGTAAAAGAATACCAAAGCAATGATGATATAGATATAGAAAAAAAGAATTTAAATAGCTATACTGAATTAGAATATGAAGTAAATCATATAAATCTGACAACTTCTACTATATTTAGCTCCTATATACCAATAAAAATAAATTATGATGAAGTATATTATTCCAGTGATGAATATGAAATATATACTAATAAAGTAATACTTAGTGAAGATGGTTATAGTGTTAAATCTCTGATTCCATATTTTGATAAAAATAAAGTTGACATTGATTATGAAAAAAATGAAAAATATTTAAAATTACCAGATACAGTTACACAAAGGACAGAGAATCTTTCATTAGAATTAACAAAAGACATGCCTAATGACTATGAAAAGATGTTGATTTTACAAAATTATTTAAGGGACAATTATTCATATTCATTAAAGCCTGGAAATGAAGAATATGATGATTTCGTAGATAATTTTATATTTGAAAAATCAGAAGGATATTGCACTTATTTTGCATCTTCTTTAGCAGTCATGGCAAGGACTATAGATATACCTACAAGATATGTAGAAGGTTTTATTACAGGAGATAAAAATGAAGAAGGAAAATATGAAGTATATAGTGAAAATGCACATGCGTGGGTAGAAGCCTATATAAACGGTTATGGTTGGATGGTATTTGAGGCGACTCCAGCATATAGCATACCTGATAATTTACCAGATACTAATGAAGAAGAAACAGAAGATGATTTTACTAATCCTGAAAGCATTCAAAACAACGAAAGCAAAGAAAAACAGCTGGAAGAAATGCTTGAAGAAAACTATAATAGTAAACAAGAAAATACAGATAGTAAAGACCAAAACAACAATAAAAATAATCCAGGAAATATTTTTCTGAGATCTTCTTTTTATATAATATTGTCTCTACTTATTTTAATAATATCTTTATTCTTATATATTTTTGTGAAAGAAAATATTGATAATAAAAATTTTAAAAGATATGATTCTAAAGAAAAAGCAAAGGGTTATTATAAAAAGATTTTAAATATATTAGCTTATTTAGGATACCAAAAAGAGCTTGGAGAAACTGATATTGAGTTTATAAAAAAAGTTGATATAAATAACAAGGCAAATTCAGATTTGAAATATTTTATAGATATTTATATAAAAACAATATATGCTAATCAAGATTTAGATTACAAATCAGAGAAAAATATACAAATAATAATTGATAATTTAAGTAAGGAAATGAGGGATAAAAAAGGTACTTTGAAATACATCATACAAAAGGTATATAATAAAAGAAGTATATAATATAAAGGAGAAGATTTAAATTGAAATACAAATTAATAGCAATTGATATGGATGGTACTTTATTAAATAGTGAAGAAAAAGTATCAGAAAAAAACAAAGAAGCAATATTAAAAGCAACACAAAAAGGTATACAAGTGGTAGTTTCTACTGGTAGAATATTTTCATCAGCTACTTATTTTGCAAAACTACTAAAAGTAGCAACACCTATAATAGCTTGTAATGGTGGTTATGTAAGTGAGTACAATCCTTCAAATATAATAATAGAAAACTCCATAAAAAAAGAAGATATTAAAAAAATCATAAAAGTTTTAGATGAAAATGATTTATATTATCACTTTTATGACAATGAAAACTTTTATACTAAGGACCTAAAATATAACTCTTTAAAATATTATGAATGGAGTAAGAAACAAAATGAAGAAAATAAAATCAATATAGAAGTGATAGAAAATCCTATGGAATTAATAGAAGAAAAGGATTTAAAGGTTTATAAAATGGTTGTTGTAGATGATGATATAGAAAAGGTCATAAAAGCAAGAGAAGAATTATCAAAAAATAAAAATATAGAAATTGTAAGTTCTATGCATGGAAGTTTTGATATAATGTATAAAGGTGTATCCAAAGGAAAAGCTTTAAAAGAACTATGTGAAATCTATAATATAAAGAGAGGAGAAGTAATTGCAATTGGAGACAATGAAAATGATTTATCAATGCTTGAATTTGCTGGGACCTCTGTAGCTATGGGAAATGGAATAGATTTGGTCAAAAACTATGCTTCTTTTGTAACAGATACTAATGATAATGATGGAGTTGCAAAGGCAATAGAAAAATATGTTTTAAATTAATTGGAGGAAAATGATGAGTATAAATATAGTTTTAATGGAACCAGAAATACCACAAAACACAGGCAATATAGCCAGAACTTGTGCAGCCACAGGCTCTAAATTACATCTTATAAGACCACTTGGATTTTCTTTAGATAGTAAACATCTTAAAAGGGCAGGACTGGATTATTGGAATTTATTAGATGTATATTATTATGATAGTTTTGAAGAATTTAAAGAAAAAAATGATTCAAATAACTTCTTTTATGCTACAACTAAATCCAAAAAATCTTATGCTGATATGAAATTCAATGAAAATTGTTTTTTAATCTTTGGTAAAGAAACAAAAGGTATACCAGAAGATATATTAAATAAGAACAAAGAAAAAACAATGAGAATACCTATGATCAAAAATGAGAATGCAAGATCACTTAATTTATCAAATTCAGTTAATATAGTAGTTTACGAAGCCTTAAGACAAATTGGCTTTCCAAATATGTATTAAATTTCCCGAACTAAATTTAACATGGATTTAACAAAAGTTATTATAATTTAATGTATTATAGTAATTGTGTTTGAAATTTATATTAATTTAATTAGATAGTTGCAGAATGTGATTTTTAAAAATATCTGTGTTATCCACAAGAAA
>NZ_JBQCYD010000035.1:0-23950 GCF_052088025.1 Senegalia sp. (in: firmicutes)
TCCTTTCTTGTGGATAACACAGATATTTTTAAAAATCACATTCTGCAACTATCTACTTAATATATTAGGTATACCCATTTTTTTCATACTTTAATAATACCATATTAATAAAAAAAAGTAGCAAACTTTTTAAAGCTGCTACTCTTTTTGTTCTATACCATAGCTTTTTCTAATTTGTTTAAATGTTTAATTGGAAAATTTTGAAGTAATTCTTTAAATTGTTCTACTGTCAATCCCTTAGTAGTAGTATAAATTTGTATTTTTTTATTTAAATCAGCTTTATTAAACTCTGCCTTTAATTCACTAAAATCTTTTGCCAAAATATTCACTCCTTTTATTTTTATTTGATAATATATGATTTAGTTTTATCATAATTTTAAAAAATATTCTTATATACTTTATTTAACTATAATATATGATTTGTTTATTTGTTAATTTAAAAGGTATAATAATTATAGTATTAACTAAAATTTATAAGGAGCGATTATAATGATAAAAAATATCAGTATTGAATATTGCACATCATGAGGTTATTTATCTAAGGCTGTAAGCCTTTCTCAAGATTTACTTGAAAATCATAAAAATAATATAAAAAATCTATCTTTGATACCTTCAAAGGGTGGAGTTTTTGAAGTTACAATAAATCATAGATTAGTTTTTTCCAAGAAAAATTTAAATAGGTTTCCAAATGAAAATGAAATTGAAGACCTTGTAGAAGAAGAAAATATATAGGATAAAATTATTTAATAATAATTTCATCTATTAAATTATCATAAGCAATGGGAAGTTTTATTTGATATTTACCATATTGTATCTTTCCTGTTGCTTGTCTTAATTTTAATCTATCTAAAAAGCTATCCTTATTATCTATTATTTTAGATTCATATAAATTATCTATTATTGTATCTAATGATTCACCTTTTTCTATTGTGAATTCTATTTCTCTTTCTTTTTTTTCTTCCATTTCTTTATTTTCACTATTTTCATTATCCTTAACATCTTCTTTTTTTATATTTTCTTTATTTTTTTCTTCTTGCCTTTGTTCTTTAAGCATTATCTCAGTATACCTTTCTATAATCTGAGAATCACTATATTCTTCATTTTTCACTATAGGATTATAATAAAATATAGCTACTGAGATTATAATTCCTATACCTATTCCTAATAATAATATAGCTAAATTCCAAAAATTTATTTTTTTCATTTATACCACCTCTTTTCTATCTATCTTTTTAATTATACTAAAAATATCTACTAATTTAAATGTTTGATTTATAATTTTTAATGGTATATGCTTTATAATAGTATTTTTTATTGGAGGTATATAAAATGAATGAAAAAAAAGAAAATAGAATGGGAACAGAGCCTATTGCTTCTTTATTATTTAAACTATCTGTCCCATCTATAATATCTATGGCTATTCAGGCTTTATATAATGTTGTCGATAGCATATATATTGGTAATTATGATCCAGCAGCACTTACAGGTCTTTCAATCGCATTTCCCATACAGATGATTTTAATTGCAATAGCTGTAGGAACTGGAGTAGGTACTAGTTCATTAATTTCAAGAGAGCTTGGAAGTGGAAATAAAAGAAAAGCTTCTAATGCAGCAGAACATGTAATGCTTTTATCTCTAGTGTATGGAATAATACTAGCTATATTAGGAGCATTATTTGCAAGAAACATTATATCTATGTTTACGGATAATGTAGAAATTATAGGTTATGGTACACGTTATATTAGAATAATTCTTTTAGGATCAGCTGCACTATTTGTTCCCATGATAGCAAATAATATATTACGTGGTGAAGGAAATACTTTTATTCCAATGGTTTCAATGTTAATTGGATCACTTATAAATATTGTTTTAGACCCATTTATAATATTTGGTATTGGACCCTTTCCTGAATGGGGTATAGAAGGAGCTGCAATAGCTACTGTATTTTCAAGATTCTTAAGCGGAATATTTATAGTCTTTATGATTTTCAATTCTAATAATGAAATTAAAGTTAATTTTAAAAAGTTTAAATTTAATTTTGATATAATCAAAGATGTATATAAAGTAGGTTTTCCTGCTATGGTTATGCAATTTTTAGCTTCATTTATGATAGGTGGTTTAAATATAATAGTTGGTAGTTACAATGAAACTGCTATAGCAGCTCTTGGAATTTATTTTAGATTGCAATCTTTTGTATTTATGCCTGTATTTGGTTTGAATCAAGGTTATATGCCTATTATAGGATATAATTATGGTCATAATCAACCTGAAAGAATGAAAAAAACAATTAAATATGGATTTTTAGTTTCTTTTGTTATTACTACATTAGGATTTTTGTTGTTTCAATTCTTCCCTACACAATTAATAAACTTATTTGTATCAAGTTCTGATAATAATGAAGAACTAATAGATATAGGAACTAAAGCTCTTAAAACAATAAGTATTGCATTTCCTATTATAGGTCCTGCTATAGTTGGTTCTACTACATTTCAAGCAATTGGAAAAGGAATACCTTCTTTAACCTTATCATTTTTAAGGCAGATAGTTCTACTTTTACCTATTGCTTATTTTCTTGGTAAATTAGGAAATCTAAATACCATTTGGTATTCATTCCCTATATCAGAACTTATTTCTGGAATAATACTTGTATTTTGGCTAAGAAAATCATTAAGAAATATATTTGATGATATGGCAAAAATCAATTAAGACATAATAAAAAGACCCCTAGGGGTCTTTTTTATCTTCTTGAATAGTACTCAATTATTAATTGTTCATCTACTTCAACTGGAATATCTTCTCTTTTAGGTTCTCTTTCAAGCCTTGCAGTCATATTTTCTTTATTTCTATCTATATAATCTAATGTAAAAGATGGATTTTCAAAGTTTTCTTTATATATATCTATATTTTGTGATTTTTCTCTTAATGATATAGTATCTCCTACTTCTACAGAAAATGATGGTATATCAACTTTTTTTCCATTCACTAGCATATGTCCATGTGTAACCATTTGTCTAGCCTGTCTTATAGAACTACCAAATCCCATTCTATATACCATATTATCTAATCTTTTTTCAAGCATTTCTATTAGAATTTCACCTGCTATTCCTTCAGATTTCATTGATTTATCTACATACTTTTTCTTAAATTGTTTTTCCATAACGTTATAATATGATCTCAGTTTTTGTTTTTCTAATAATTGTATACCATAGTTTGAAAGCTTCTTATCTGATCTTGCTGTACCTCTCTGCGCTCTTTTCATTGCTTTTGGATGACCAGTAACATTTACTCCTAGTCTTCTACTAAGTTTAAAACGTGGTCCCATCATTTTTCCCATTTACATTACCTCCGTATTTTAGAATATACTTTGCCGCGGTATACTTTACTTACGAATAGCCAATAACTATTATAACATAAATTAAAATAGTTGTAAATGATAATATTTATCATTTACAACTATTTTATGATTATAATTTATATTTTCCTACTACTAAATAGTTTATTCCATTTTTATTTTGTAATTTAGACTCACTAAACTCCCAACTACCTTTATACCCTATACTTTTTGCCATCTCTTCAAAATAATACATCATTATACCTGCATCTGTTAAATTGTTTTTATCTTCTGGGTCAATTATCGCTAAATCAGCACTATCATTTTTAAGTATAAACCTCCAAGGCTGTTCATTTTTATCTGAAGGCGCATATCTTATATAATAAAAGAGTTCATCTAAGCCTCTTTTATCAAGATCCTCCTGAGACATCTTATTTCCAAATTCATTCTCAAAAACTATATCACTAACTGCTAATCTACTGCTAGTAGATTTTTCAACAAAATATTTTTTTTCCTTAAAGGGTCTTATAGTGTTTAAATATCCTACATCTTCATTTTCTAATCCATCACTATTTGAAATCTCTGATAATCTATTTGGATTTTTAGGATAACCAACAGCAACTATGTAGTTTATATGTTTATTATCACCATTAAACAATATCTTCTTAGAATCATAAGGAGTATCCATTACATTTATCCAACAACTACCTAAATCCATTTGATAGATTTTTGTAAGTAGAGTTTCCATTGCATATGAAGACTTTAAGAAGGTTATATCATCTTCGTTATTTGTTTGAATACCAATATAATGAGGACTTTCAATCATAACACCAGCATAGCCTGCTACACCTTTAAGATTTTTATATATTTTTTTACCATCTTCATAAAATATAAAGCTTATATCTTCATTTCCATGACTATTTTCTATTTTTGATGAAAAATCCAATAACATATCCATCTTATCTTTTTCTATTATCATATCTTTATACTCTCTAGTAGATCTTCTGTCTTCTAAAAATTTTCTAAATAACATAATTAACTCCTCCTAATAATTTTAAATAATATAATTCTTTTATACCCTTATATCCATATTATAATCTTTAGCTATATTATTTAATAATATTCCTTTTTTTCTTATTCTTTGTTATAATAAATTATAATAACTTCATACAATATATTTTAAATACTAAAAAGGAGGTTTTTTTTATGAAAAATAAAAAACTTATTAAATTTTTATTATCTCCACTAGCACTAATTGCAATGTTTGTTGGTACAAATGCTGCAAGTTCAGCTTCATCATTTTTTATACATCAACCAAAATGTCCAGATGAATTACTTAAATAGAGGGATTAATCATTAATCCCTACCTTTTTTTCAATGAAGTTATTATGGGACTATTTGAAGCTTCAATTTATTTATATTTATTTTTATTTATAACAAATAAAAGATATTTAATTAAGGATAACAAATATATCAATATTTTATTCTTGATTTCTCATACTCTTTTTTCAACTTGGGCTACTTTATCATTTCCACCAGGATATCATACTATGTTAATATTATCATATGTGATTTTAAGTTTTACTTTAATAACAAATACTAGAGTTTCTTCATCTGTAGTTGTCACTACCTTTATATTTGCTTGTGCGATGATAAGTGAGCTTGTATTATTACCAATATTTTCAATTATAGCTAGTACTAATCTTGAAGCGTTACAAAAAGACCCACAAATCAAATTGTATTTTGGTATATTTGTTAGAAGTGTGCAAATACCCTTGCTTTTCATAATATCTAAAATAAAAAGTCCAAAAATCAAAGCTTTTTCTAAGAATTTTAATAACTCAGTTATAATGTATTCAGTACTTGGTGTGTTTTTAATGAGTTCCTTGATAATGAGTATACAATTTATGATATATCAACCTGATAAAATTTTCTTATATGAAGTCCTAATAACATTGATTTTTATAATATATACTATTATTGGATATTTAGATTATAAATATAAGGTCAATTTAATTAATATTCAAAAACAATATGAATTACAAGACAGTTATATTAAAAATTTAGAATCATTAATAAATATAATAAGACGAGAAAAACATGATTTTTCCAATCATATTAGTACAATATATGCACTATGCGCCATTAATAAACCTAATACAGTAGAAAGAATTAATGATTATTTAAAAAATATTACTAACGAACTTAATAGTTTATACGATACCTTTAATACTGGGAATGACTATATCGATGGGCTCTTAGTCGTTAAAAGTAATTATGCATATGAAAACAATATTTTATTTGATGTGAATTTTGAATATATGCTAACTAATATAAAGGTTGATAATGTAGATCTAATAAGTATTATAAGTAATGTGTTGGATAATGCTTTTGAAGCTATTACGCTATCTGAAAAATCAATTCAAAGACCTATAGTATCGCTATGGTCATATGTTGAAAATACTAAATATATAATTTCTATTTCAAATAATGGTCCTCAAATCAAAAATGAAAATTTAGAGAAAATCTTTAAAGATGGTTTTTCTACAAAGAGAAAAAATAGTAATGATCATGGTTTTGGTTTATATATAGTTAATAAAATGGTAGAAAAAAACGAAGGTGAAATTACAGCTTATAGCAATGAATCAGAAACAGAATTTCAAATAATATTTAATCTTGTAGGTGAAAAAAATGAATTATATAGCAAGAGTATCTAATACTTTATCAAACTCTATAATAAATTCAGGCGATTTTCAAACACTTGAAAAACTTAAAATTAGATATGGAATTGAATGTATTGTAAGTGAATTATCTAAATTTATAATTTATCTTCTTATTTTTAGTTTATTTTCACTAACTAATGAATTTATAATAGCAACTTTGTTTTTTAGTTTGTTTAGAATTTATTCAGGTGGATTTCACCAAGATACTTATTTAAAATGCTTGATAACTTCTTTTCTCATTTTACTTATAGTCATAAAGTTGCCTGTTTTAATTCACTTTAGTTTAGAAATTAAATTTATATTACTCACTATAACCTATATATTAACTTTTATATACAGTCCAGTAGATAATCATAATAAAAGAATTAAGTCTATGAAGCAAAGAAAAAAAATAAAAAGTTTTTCTATAATTATATTGATAGTAATAAATTTCATATCTTTATTTTTAAATCCTGAACTTTCTAATATTTCTATTTCTGCACTTTTTATTCAATCAATTACTCTACCCATAGGTAAAATACATCAAGAAAACCTTTGATGTATTTTTTATTTGTAATAATTAATTTATAAGATGTTTAATTTAACTTTATTAGGATATAAAATAAGGGTAATCGTTTGTATACAATATTCTAAAAAACAATATAATAATTAATTATAAAAGGAGTGTGACTTATGAAGTATAATATTTTGATAGGTGGTTCAGCTGGACAAGGTATGGACACAGTTAGTTCTTTACTAGAGAAACTCTTACAAAGAAAAGGATATTATGTTTTTTCTAATAAAGATTATATGTCTAGAGTTCGTGGTGGTCATAATTTCATTCAAATCAGATTTGGCGATGAACCAATTTATTCTTATGATAATGAATTGGATATTATTATGGGATTTGACCAAAATTCAGTAGATTTCCATTTGAAAAATTTAAAAGAAAATGGAGTATTTTTATGTGATGAAAAAATCAAATTAGAAGATGATAGAAAAATAGAAATTCCAATGCTAAAAATTGCAAAAGAAATAGGAGAATCAAGAGTTTTTGGTACTGTAGGCATGGGAGCTATATTAAAATTATTATCTTTAGATAATTCTAAATGTGATGAACTGTTTAATGAAACATGGAATGAAAAAATAGCCAAATTTAATACAGAAGCTTTTGAAAAAGGATATGAATATGTTGATTCTAAGTATGAAATAAAAGAAGGAAATGCCAAAAATAAAATTTTAATAAATGGAAATCAATCTATAGCTCTTGGCGCAATAGCAGGAGGTCTTAGTTTTTATGGAGCTTATCCTATGACACCTTCTACAAGTATAATGACCTATCTTTCAACAAAGCAAAATGAAGCAGGACTTGTTGTAGAGCAAGCTGAGGATGAGATTGCTGCTATCAATATGGCAATAGGAGCGTCTTTTACTGGAGTTCGTGCAATGACTGGTACATCTGGTGGAGGTTTTTCTCTTATGACTGAAGCACTTGGACTTGCTGGAATCACTGAAACTCCATTAGTTGCAATTAATGTTCAAAGACCAGGACCTGCTACAGGACTTCCTACTAGAACTGAACAAAGTGATTTAAGTTTCATACTAACAGCTTCCCATGGTGAAATTCCTAGAATGGTATTATCAGTTAAAAATCCAGAAGATGCTTTCTATCAGACAGCTCGTGCATTAAATATAGCAGATAAATATCAAATGTTAGTTATAATATTAAATGATCAATTTTTAGCTGATGCTAATCAAACAATAGATGAATTTGATTTTGATAAAATTACTATTAAAAGACACATAGCAAGTGAAAAAGATATTGATAAAGATAACTATAAAAGATATGAATTAACTGAAAATGGAATTTCCAAAAGAATAATTCCTGGTCAAATAGAAGGTATTACAGTTCTTGCTGATAGTGATGAACATGATGAATATGGTCATATTACAGAAGAAAGTGATGTTCGTATATCTCAAATGCAAAAACGTATGAAAAGAATGGAATTACTTGAAAGCGAACTTATAGAGCCTGATTACTATGGAAAAGATAATCCTGATACATTACTTATAGGATGGGGTTCCATGCAAGGTGGATTAAGAGAAGCTATAGAATTACTTGAAAAGGATGGAGAAAGTATTGGAGCATTAGTACTTGGTGATATCTATCCCCTTCCAACAAAGAAACTTAAAGAGTATAGTAAAAATGCAAAAAATATAGTAAATGTAGAACAAAATTATACAGGTCAATTAGCAAGATTTATAAGAAGTGAAACTGGAATACATTGTAATAAATCTATTTTAAAATATGATGGTAGACAATTATATGCAAAAGAAATTGCACAAAGAATTAAAGAGGAGGTATTATAAATGGCTACAGATATAAAATTGTTCGATTCAAATGATGAAAATGCATGGTGCCCAGGTTGTGGTAACTTTGGTATATTAAACTCACTTAAAAAAGCTTTTTCAGAGGCAAATTTAAAACCTCATCAAATACTTCTATGCTCTGGAATTGGTCAAGCTGCTAAAACTCCTCATTATATTAATACTAATGGTTTTAATGGACTTCATGGTAGATCACTTCCACCAGCACTTGGAGCTAATGTAGCAAATAAAGATCTTAAAATAGTTGTTACATCAGGAGATGGAGATACTTATGGTGAAGGAGGAAATCACTTCATCCATAATATTAGAAGAAATTTAGATATAACTCATTTAGTACATGATAATCAAATATATGGACTTACTAAGGGTCAAGGTTCCCCTACTACAGCTAAAGGTCAAGTAACATCTATGCAGTTAGATGGAGTACGTGTAGATGCTTTTCAGCCTCTTACTACAGCTTTAACTATGGGAGCAACCTTTGTAGCTAGAAGTTTTTCTGGAGATGTTGAACATTTATCTTCTTTAATACAAAAAGCAATGGAACATAGAGGTTATGCTCTTATTGATATCTTACAACCTTGTGTCACTTTTAATAAGGTCAATACATTTAAATGGTATAAAGATAGGATATATAAACTTGATGAAAATTATGATACTAGTAATAAAGAAGAAGCATATAAGAAAACTAATGAATGGGGAGATGATGGAATTCCTTTAGGTATTATTTATCAAAATAAAGAAGAAACTTCATTTACTGATAGAATACCTCATTTAAGAGATGGAAAACCTTTAGTAGATAGAGAATGGAATCCTCAGGATGCTAAGAAATTTATGAAAGACTTTAAATAAAATCAAATTAAAATAGAAGGCCTAGGCCTTCTATTTTAATTTGATGCTTTTACTTCTGTCCATAGTTTATCATATACTTTTAAAAATTCACCTGGATCTAAAAACACTTCACTTTTTTCCACTTCTTCTTCTGTAGGATATGCAACCTTACTCTCTTGTAACTCTTTAGGCAATTCTTCCTTTGCTTTTTCATTAGGAGTAGAATAACCTATATACTCGGTGTTTTTAAGTGCAATATCTTTTCTTGACATAAAATCTATGAATTCTTCTGCAAGTTCTTTGTTTTCTGAAGTTTTAGGTATTACCATATTATCATACCAAAGATTAGATCCTTCTTTTGGTACTACATATTCTAAATTTTCATTTTCTTCCATTAGATATATTGCATCTCCAGACCACTGAACAGATAATGCTGCTTCTTCTCTGACCATCATATCTTTGCCCTCATCACCTACATATGCGAGAACTAAATCTTTTTGATTTATAAGTTCTTCTTTTGCCTCTTCTAATTCCTTTTCATCTGTAGTATTTAAAGAATAACCTAGTTTTTTAAGTGCAACAGCAAAAGAGTCTCTTTGACTATCTATCATTAGGATTTCTCCCTCATACTTTTCATCCCATAAAATATCCCAACTATTTACTTCTTCATCTACCATCTCTTTATTGTATAGTATTCCTACAGTTCCCCACATATATGGTACTGAATATTTATTATTAGGATCAAAATCCAGATTTTTGAACCTATCACTTATATTTGAATAATTTTTTATATTATCAGTATCTATTTTATATAGTAAATCTTCTTTTATCATTTTTTCAATCATATAATCAGATGGAAAAGCTACATCATAACTAGTACCACCTTGTTTTATCTTTACATACATCTCTTCATTTGTAGGAAAGGTTTCATATATTACATCTACATTGTATTCATCTTCAAATTCATCTAAAACAGATTCATCTATATAATCTCCCCAATTATAAACATGTAATTCTTCCTTTTCTTCCCCACAAGCAGATAAAAAAGAGATACTTAATAATACTATTAAAAAAAATATTTTTTTCATTTATTTACACCCTTTCATTTGTTTTTTTTGAAGATCTTTTATTTATTATTAACATCAGTATTAAAACAGTTAGAAACATAAGAGTAGATAATGCATTTATTTTAGGGTCTATTCCCCTTCTTGCCATAGAATATATTGTAATCGACAAATTACTCACCCCAGAACCCGTAGTAAAGAAACTTATAACAAAATCATCTATGGAAAGTGTAAATGCTATTAATGCTCCTGTAACTATCCCTGGTGATATTTCAGGTAATATAACTTTTCTAAAAGCATAAAAAGGTGTAGCTCCTAAATCCATTGCTGCTTCTGAAATATCTTTGGGTAATTGCTTTAATTTAGGTAAGACAGCTAATATAACATAAGGAATATTAAAGGTTATATGAGCAAGTAAAAGTGTCATAAATCCAAGTTTAACCCTTACAAATATAAATAATGTCATAAGTGCAATACCAGTAACTATATCAGGATTTAAAACAGGTAAATAATTTATATTTAAAATAATTTTTTTTCTTAGACTTTTCATATTATAAATTCCTATAGCTGATAATGTTCCAATTATAGTAGAAATTAAAGAAGAAAGTAAGGCTATAGTTATTGTATAATAAAGTGATTTCATTATCTCTCTGCTTTTAAATAACTCTTTGTACCAATTAAATGTAAAGCCATCCCATGAACCTTGAAGTCTTGAATCATTAAATGAAAATACGATTAAAACTACTATAGGTGCATAGAGAAATAAAAATATTAAAAACACATATATCTTTTGAAATGTTTTTTCTACCATAACCCTGTTCCTCCTTCTTCTTTGTCTTCATATTTAGAAAGAATTGCCATGGCAAATAATATTATAACCATAAGAACTAAAGCTATTGTAGAACCAAAGTGCCAATCATTTATTCTTAAGAATTGCTCTTCTACTAAATTTCCAATTAACCAGTATTGTCCTCCTCCTAATAGCTTTGAGATTACAAATGTGCTTACTGCAGGCATAAATACCATTGTTATTCCAGAAAAAACACCAGGTAAACTTAAAGGAAATATTATTTTAAAAAATACTTTAAGTTTATTTGCTCCCAAATCTTCTGCTGCCTCTAATATATTCTTATCAATTTTTATTAATACAGTATATATAGGGAGAATCATAAATGGCAAAAAATTATAAACCATACCAAGTATAACAGCTCCATCATTATATAATAAATTTAATATAGGTAATCCAATGCTAGATAAAAAATTATTTATAATACCCTTCTTACCAAGTATGGTCATCCAAGCATAAGTCCTAAGTAGAAAATTCATCCACATAGGTATGATAACTAGTAAAATATACATATTTCTCTTTTTTATAGGTGCTTTAGATAGTATATAAGAAAAAGGATATCCAATTACAAAACATATTATAGTAGATATTATAGCTAATAGAATAGATCTCCATAGTACTTTTAAATAAATAGGTTCTAAAAATCTATTGAAATTATCTAATGAAAACTTTAACCCAAATATCTGAGAGCTATCTTCTATAGTAACTCCATACAATAGGATAAGGAGTAAAGGTAATACTATAAAAACAATACTCCATAATATATAAGGATAAGATGCTAATTTTTTCATTATAAATTCTCCTTATGCATTACATGTATATCTTCAGGACCAAAAAATATCCCCACATTTGAATCAATATCCTTTTTAATTGTACTATGCACTAACCATTTCCTCTTATTTTCTTCTACTATCATTTCATAGTGTACGCCCTTAAATATAGTCGATGTAACTTTTCCCATAAGTTTTGTTTCATCTTTAGATGTTAGTTTTATATCCTCAGGTCGCACTACTATATCTACAGGCTCATTTTTTTCAAATCCTTTATCAACACATTCAAATACCTTATCAGCAAATTCCACAAGATAATCTTTTTTCATAACTCCATTAATGATATTACTTTCCCCAACAAACTTTGCAACAAATTTGTTTTTTGGTTCATTATATATATCAACAGGACTTCCTTTTTGCTGAATTTCCCCTTCATTCATCACTATTATAGTATCAGACATAGTGAGCGCTTCTTCTTGATCATGTGTTACATATATAAAAGTAATTCCTACTTCTTTTTGCATGTTTTTGAGTTCTAGTTGCATTTCTTGTCTCAATTTTAAATCTAGTGCTCCAAGTGGTTCATCTAATAGTAAAACTTCAGGTTCATTTACAAGAGCTCTTGCAATAGCTATTCTTTGTTGTTGGCCCCCACTTAATGAAGAAATTTCTCTTTGTTCATAACCTTCAAGTCCTACTAATTTCAACATCTTTTTAACCTTTTTGTTTATTAGGTCATTTGATAGTTTTTTGATTTTTAATCCAAAGGCTATGTTTTCAAAGATATTCATATGTGGAAACAGTGCATATTTTTGAAATACCGTATTTATTTTTCTCTTATATGGTGGTAGATCATTTATTTTTTCATCATTAAAATATACATTACCATAAGTAGCCTCTTCAAAGCCTCCTATTATTCTAAGTGTAGTAGTTTTACCACATCCACTTGGTCCTAATAAAGTTAAGAATTCATTTTGTTTTATTTTTAAATTAATATTTTTAAGTACTTGTGTTTCACCATAAGATTTCTTTAAATTTTCTAATTTAATGATGTCTCTTTCCATATTATACCTCCCTTAAAAATTTGGTGGAGTTGATATCCAGAGTATTTTAGCCTTGTTTTTTCCAGCATTAATTATAGAATGTTCTACATTTGCTTTATAGTAAAAACTCTCACCTTTTTTTGCCCTATGTTTTTTACCACTTAATACAATAAATACACTTCCCTTTAGTACATAACCTAATTCTTCACCCTCGTGAGGATGATCATCTCTATACTTACTTCCTTCTTCTAAAGTGAGTAGTATAGGCTCCATTTTATTTTTTTGGGCATTAGGTACTATCCATTCAATCTCATATTTATATTCATCATCTTTTTTTATAAACATATCTTCTTTTGAAAATACAATTTTTTCATTTTCAATTTCAGTAAAAAATTCTTTTAAATTTGTTCCTAAACTTTCTAATATATCTGTAAAAGTAGCAATAGAAGGCGAAGTTAAATCTCTTTCAATTTGAGAAATAAAACCTTTTGAAAGCTCACATCTATCTGCTAATTCCTCTTGAGTCAAAGAATTTTCCATTCTTAATTCTTTAATTTTCTTTCCAATATTCAAAAATTACCACCTCCAAGTACCTTTTTACTAAACTTAAAGTTTATTAATACTAAACTTTATCAATACATATTATACTTGCTATAATAATCAATGTCAACAACATTTTACCTTTTATTGTTATTTATATAATTCAATTATTTCTATTAATTTGTTTACTTATAGGTATATGAGGTACAATAATATAGTAAGGTTTTAAAGGAGGTGTTTTCATGGATGATAGAAAAAAAGGAATAATACTTATATTGCTTTCTGCATTATTTTTTGCATCAATGGCAGCAACTGTTAAGTTTTTAGATAGAATTCCTGTAGTGGAAAAAATATTTTTCAGAAATTTTCTTGGTCTTTTAGTAGCTACTTATTTGATAAAGAAAAACAAGAAGAAGGTACTTGGTAACAATAAACGCTTGTTAATATTAAGAAGTATTTTTGGTCTTTTAGGTGTCGCAGCATACTTTTATGCATTATCTAATCTACCTCTAGCAGATACAGTTATATTGAATAAGATATCTCCATTTTTTGTTCTAATTTTAGCTGCAATATTTTTAGGCGAAAAAATAAAAAAACTTCAATTTATATCATTAATACTAGCTATTTTAGGTGCTGGATTCGTAGTTAAACCAGAATTTGATGTATCAATAATTCCTTATATAATAGCATTACTTTCTGCATTCTTTGCAGGAAGTGCATATACAATAATTAGACATCTAAGACATACTGATTCATCAGAAACTATTGTTTTTTATTTCACATTTATTTCAACAGTAGCAATGATACCTTTCATGCTAGCTGGGCAATTTGTAGTTCCTACCTTAATAGAAGCTATAGGCTTTTTAGGTCTTGGTATATTTGCAACAGCCGCACAGTTTTTAATGACAAATGCATATAGATTTGCACCTGCAGGAGAACTTGCAATATATACTTATACCAATATAGTTTTTTCTACAATAATAGGTATTATTATTTGGAGTGAAATACCAGATATATTAAGTATTATAGGTGGTATTTTAATTATATTAGCTGGTTTCATAAATTATTATTCCAATAAAAAAAAGGCTTAAATTTAAGCCTTTTTTATCTTATACCTATCTTTGTTATTTTCATTTCATCTATTGCATTGTTTATCAAGTCTTCTACATTTAATGCTTCTTCAGATCTTTCTATGTTTTTTAATATAGGACTTGTTACTGGATGTTTTGGTAAGAAAACTGAACAACAATCCTCAAAAGGTAATATTGAAGTTTCAAAGGTTTCAATATCTTCTGCTATCTCTATAATTTCTGATTTATTAAATCCTACTAGAGGTCTTAATATAGGTAAGTCTACAGATGAATTAGTAACATTTAAAGCTTTCATAGTTTGACTTGCTACCTGTCCTAAATTTTCGCCTGTAATAAGACAATCTATATAATTTTTATTTGCTATTCTTTCTGCTATTCTAGTCATAAATCTTCTTGATATTATAGTCATTTCTTCTTCAGGACAATTTTTATTTATAGCTTTTTGTATATTTAAAATATTAATACTATATAATTTAATTTCTCCAGTATACATAGAAATAATCTTTGCTAAATCTTTGATCTTTTCCTCTGCTCTCTCACTTGTAAATGGGTAGCTATGGAAATGTACTGCTTGGATAAGAACTCCTCTTTTAGCTATCATAAATCCAGCTACAGGGCTATCTATACCTCCAGATAAAAGTAATAATCCCTTTCCATTAGTTCCTATAGGTAATCCACCATATCCATATACTTTTTCAGTATAAATATAAGTATTTTCTCTTATATCTACATATATATATAAATCTGGTTTATGAAGGTCTACTTTTAAGTCTTTTGCATTTTCTAATACATATCCTCCTACATCTCTTGAAACTTCCATGGAATTCATAGGAAATTTTTTATCAGCTCTTTTACAAACTATTCTAAATGATTTTATATCTCTATTTCTTCTTTCATCTTCTAATGCCTCTAAAGCCATTTTTCTTATATCATCTATGTTTTTTTCTATTCTATATGCTGGAGCTAAATATACTAATCCAAAAACTTTTTTAACTCTATTTATTATTCTTTCAATATTATCTTCATTTACTTCTATATATATTTTACCTAGTTCTCTATATACTTTAGGGTTTCCTAAATCTTTAGTTGCAATTCTTATTTTACCTAATAACTTATTTTCAAAGAAATTTCTTTTTCCCTTTTTAAGAGCTGCTTCTCCTATACTTACACTTATTACATTTTTCATTTTTTCACCTCATCATAATATCTCGTATTTCTTCTATTCTTAATTTTAATCTTTCTATTACATAATCTATTTGTTCTTTTGTGTTGTAAATACTAAAACTGAATCTTATAGCAGATTCAATTTCTAATCCATTTAAATTCATAGCTTTTAATACATGACTTGATCTGTCATTTTTAGAAGAACAAGCAGATCCAGTAGATACATAAATATTATCATTTTCTAAAAAATGAAGTAAAACTTCACCTCTTGTATTTAAAAATGAAATATTTACAATATGTGGAGCAGCCTTTTCATTTAATAAAGAATTAATTTTAATATTACTTATATTTTCTTTTATTTTATCAACAAAATAGTATTTCAATTCTCTTATATTATTATTTTCTTCTTTATCATTATCGATTAGTTTTTCTATGGATTTATACAAACCAATTATACCAGGAGTATTTTCAGTTCCAGATCTAATACCTTTTTCTTGATTACCACCAAATAAAATAGGCTTTATATTTAAACCTTCTCTTATATAAAGTCCTCCTATTCCTTTAGGTCCATAAATTTTATGTCCACTAAAAGAAAAACTATCTATACCTAATTTTTTGATATTAAAATCTATTTTTCCTAAAGCTTGTATGCCATCCACATGGAGTAAGGTTTTTAATTTTTTTTTATTAATAATCTTTTTTATTTCATCTATTGGTTGAATAGAACCTACTTCATTATTTGCCATCATAATTGATATAAGGATTGTATCTTCATTTAAAAATTCTTCTAACTGATTTATATTTATAATTCCATATTCATCAACATCTAAATAAGTAATATCAAATCCTTTCATTTCATAATCCTTTAATATATTTAATACTGATGGATGTTCAATTTTTGAACTTATTATATGCCTACCTTTATTTTTATTAGCCTCAATAATACCTTGAATTGCGATATTATTACTTTCAGTTCCTCCTGATGTAAAAAATAATTCACTTGATTTAATCTTTAAATAATTAGATATCACATCTCTACTTTTTTTAATCTTTTTTTCTACATTAAGTCCCATCCTATGAAGAGAAGAAGGATTAGCATAATCTTGACTTAACATTAAATTCATTTCTTTTATTACACCTTCTCTAGGCTTTGTTGTTGCACTATTATCTAAATAAACAAACATCTTTTCACCTCTATTAATATCCTAATTTTTCATCAATTATTAAAATTTCTATATCTGATTTCATAGGAGCTTTTTCTAATACAACAGTTATATTACACATTCTATCATCAGAATTACAATTACTACATTTTCCTGTATATCTACATGGAGTATTTAATTTTAACCTTTTGGCATTTTTAGGACAACTTATAGTTTTAATTCTGTTTATAGCTTCTTCATTATTTTCCACTATCTTATTTATACCTGCTAATATATATATCTTATCATGACCATAAAATATAGAACTAACCCTATTTCCTACTCCATCTATATTAATTAATTTTCCTTCACTTGTTATAGCATTAGAACTTGATAAATATATAGAAGCAATCTGAGCCTTTTTAAAAGTTTCACTTTTATCTTTATTATCAACTAGCCAATGCCAATATAGTTTATTTCCCCTATTAATTAATTCTTCATGTAAATTAGAATCAAATATTGTCATAGAACCACCTATACCAATATCTTTCTTTTCATCTATTTCATTTAATAGATATTTTTTAGCATCATTAATACCATCAAAATATTCTGTTTTAAATCCATTGTCTTTTAAGTTTTTTATTGTTAAAGCAACTAAATCTTTCATTTAAACCCCTCCATAGCAATATATCTTAATATATTATATCATATTAAGATATATTGCTATAATAGTTTATATTTTTTTAAACTTTTTTTAAAAAACTCTTGCGAAATTTGTCGTAATTTGCTATAATTATAATTGGTTATCCCCCTGGTAACCTCAAATTAAATCTCTATTCCCAATACCCTTTTTAAATGGTTAAAGGAAATAAAAAATGACCCCCGTTGGGTCATTTTTTATTTCCTTTAATTTTTTTTAATATTTTATATATATATTAAAAGTAATTTATCTGTTAAAATGATTATAGTAAGGAGGTTTAATATGAAAAAAATTGCTATTATATTTAATGGTGGAACAATTTCTATGAAGGTAGACCCAAGGATAAATGCTGCTATACCTGCTCTAAGTAGTGAAGAAATAATGTCTATGGTCACAAATATAGAAAAATATGCAGAAATAGAGACATTTAACTTTTCAACATTGCCAGGTCCTCATGTATCCCCAAAAATAATGTTGAAATTATCAAATTATATAAAAGATATATTAAAAAGAGAAGATATTGATGGGGTAATTGTTACTCATGGTACTGATACATTAGAAGAAACTGCTTTTTTCTTAGAATTAAATATCAAATCAGTAAAACCTATAATTGTAGTAGGTGCTATGAGAAATGGTTCTGAATTAGGCTACGATGGTCCAAGTAACTTATCTGCTGGGATTTGTACTGCTATCTCTGAAGAATCAAAGGGTAAAGGAGTACTTGTAGTAATGAATAATGAAGTAAATGCAGCTACAGAAGTTACTAAAACCAATACTCTATCTCTTAATACCTTTAAATCTTCAGAGTTTGGTCCATTAGGCATAGTTGATAATGATGAAGTAATATATTATAGAGAAAAAAAGACTCATGACCATATATTAGATATAGAAAAACTTGAGTCACGAGTTGGTCTAATTAAATGTGTTGCTGGAATGGGCTCAGATATAATTAATTTTTACATAGATTCTGGATATAAAGGTATAGTTATAGAAGCCATGGGTAGAGGCAATGTTCCTCCAGATATGCTAGATGGAATAAAAAGAGCTGCAGATAAAAAAATACCTTTAATTATAGTTTCAAGATGTCCTACTGGAAGAGTACTAGATACTTACGGGTATTTAGGTGCAGGTAGAATGCTTAGAGAGCTTGGAGCAATATTTGGCTTTAATCTTCCTGGACAAAAAGCTAGAATAAAATTAATATTAGCTTTAAGTATGACAAAGGATATAAATATAATAAAAAACATTTTTGAGAAAGATAGATTTAAATAGGGTAATTACCCTATTTAAATCTATCTTGAATTAAATATAGATCCTCTTCTCCTTCTAGTTAAAAACTCTTCTATCTCATTGATTCTATTTTCTAGTTCTTTATAATTATTTTCTATCTTTTCAAATCTCTCATTAAGTTGTTCATAAGTATCATTTTCTTTTATATTTGATTGTAAAATTTTAGTTATCAATTTTTTATTTTCTTTTATTTCGCTTTTAAACTTATCTAATTCATCATCTTCGTATTCTTTGTAATATTTTTCTGGTTTTACATATTCCATATCATCATCATCCTTTAATTTTTTTTTTAGAGGAATTTTTTCTGCATCTGAAATATCACCAAATCCTATAAATGATATATCAGGAAAAGTCCCAAATGCATAATTAAATTTATAACTATTATTTTTTATATTTGAATAGTAAGCATATCTTAATATATTTTCACCCTTTACTTTCCTCCATAAATAGGGTCCTTCGAAATTATCTTTATTCTTTCTTTTTACAGAACTCATTATATTCTGATATTCATACCAACAAGTCCATATATCACCATTATTATTTATAATAGTAGGATATATAGCATTAGATAAATTTGATAATATAGCTCTTGACTCAACTTGAGCATGTTTATTATTTAAATTCACATAGTCAAAAACTATTTTAAAGTTTTCTTCTTGCTTTACTGAATAAGTCATAGATAATGTTTTATTGTTTAAAAGTAGAGAATCCAAATAGTATTTTTCATTTTTTTCTTTATTTAATATTATTTCTTTTTCTAATTTATTATTTTCTAAATCAAAATACCTCATGACTATATTATTATAATGATTTTTTAAATCTATATACAATATAATTATTCCTTTATTATAAGGTATTACATTATATGAGTTCAGTATACCTTTTGTCTTTATAGTAAATAATTTATTTTTAATTAAATCTTTATTATATATTGATGTATGAATAAAATCATAATCATTACTACCGCTATTTTTCACATAAAAAACATGAAAATTATTATAATCTTTAATTATATATGGTTCATATATCTTGTATTTTTCCTCACTAGGTAAAATTAAAGAATTCCATATTCCATTAGAATATGTATTAAAATAAATTTCATTATTATCTAATTTTTGATAAATCATATAGATTTTATTATTCTTATCTATTGTAGCAAAAAAATGTTCGTTACAGTTTTTTGCTATTGTATTTTGCTTAGAATTGGATAGTATCTTGTCATATCTTATAAATTCTATATTATTATCCTTATATAAAATATGATAAATATTACCGAAAGTATCAGTTAATAAATATGATGAGTTTTTTAATAAAGACATTTTTCCCCTCCTTTTAATTTTAAAGTAATTCCTCTATATAATACTATTTATTATATTATTAAATTATTACCTTATAATTTGTAACCATATATAGATTTTTAGAATACATTAAAGTAGAAACAATAATTATAATATAATATTAATTTGAGGAGGAAAAAATAATGAAACGAAAAGATAATAATGATCTTTTAGATTTAACTCAGCCAGAACAATGTTGTGAAGCTACTACGGGGTGTAGTTTTGATGGCTCTTTAAGAAATGTAGTTTCAGAACCAATTTATGTTCAAAAGGTATATGATGCGGCTTTATTTAATTTACAAGGATTACGTACAATAGCTAATCAACCATTTGCTCCAAAACTTCCTGCTGGTTCAAGAATTTTACGTGTTGTAGATTTAAGATGTAGAAAGTTCTTTAATCCAGAAGATATCAATTGCCCTGACAATTTAAAAATTAATCCTACTACAGAAATATCAGGTGCTAGTTTTGTTAAAGATAATGGGTGCGATGTTAAGGTCGTAGGTCCAGATGGAATGGAAAGTCAAAAACTAATATATGCTGATACATCAGATTGTGATAAAGAGAATAAAGGAACACCTATATTTGGTACACAAAATATAGATATCACAGGTAATGTAGTAGTAGAAATTGATGTTATTTATGTAGATGATTGTAGTAAAAGATGTAAAGCTACTCTTTCAGCAAATGTAAACTTAGATCCACTTACTCTAACTAATTTCTTTGAATTATGCTTACCTTCAGTATTTGATGGAGCATTCTTACCAAGATTTGCAGAATTCTGTAATTTATCTTGTGAAACAAGACTTGCAACTCAGAGTATTACAAGAGATTTAACTGTATCTCCTAGTGGTAGAGTTAGAGCTAATTTAATTATCTCATTATGTGTAACTTGTGAGAAGAAAATAATCGTTCCAGTTCAACTTTGTGTATTATCTACTGGTTTCCCACAATTATCAGCAGAAATAGCACCAATATGTGAGACATTCCCATCTCTATTCCCTAAACAAATAGATGAAAGTACTCACAAAAAGCCTCATAGACCATGTATATTAAGTGAAGAGGAAGAAGAAAACGAATAAATAAACAAATAAAAATTAGAACTCAAATTTGAGTTCTAATTTTTATTTATAATGTTATAAATTTCATTCATAATATACTTGATTTCTTGCTTGTCATTGTTAAATTCTATACTAGCTTTTAAATAATCAAAAAATTCATCTGAACTATTAAATGGATCTTCTAATAAAGAAAGTATTTTTTTCATTCTAATTTTACGATTTACATTATCCATATTTTTAATGTTTCTATCTATAAAATCAATAAAGTTTTCTATTAGTTTATCTAAATAGTTCTCTTTTATAATTTCATCATTATTAAGTAATATTTCTTCTTTTTCAATATAATAATCATTTAAATAAACTAATACTTTCTCAGTTTTTTGATATATATCTTTTAAATCACCTTCAATTTCTATATTTTTTTCTATTATTTCCTTTGTATCCTCTTGATATCTTTTAGTCACATCTACTAATTTTTCTTCAATTAATTTATTTTCATCTAAAATTCTATTATAATCATATTTAGACACTTTATTTAAAAATCTCTTTATATCTTCTTTGTCTTTTTCATTCATATCTTGAAATAAAATACTGATTATTATAAATTTATTTATTGTTAAACCTAGTTCTCTAAGTAAATCTAATAGTCTTTCAATATCTTTTATATCCTTGTTTGAATCCATAAATACTTTATCTAAATCTTCATATGAAGATTTTTTATAATTGAATTCTTTATACCTTTGAGTTTCAATAAAATAATTACTAAATGAATTCACATATTCCCATTCAAGAGTGCCATTAAAAATGCTCTTATATCTTTTAAATAAGTCCTCAGCTTTTTCCTTATTAGTATTTTCAAAGCTTTTTTGCAAAGATTTTTTTAACATGAAATAGTACTTATTTTTAGTCATTTTCATAGGAATGATCCATATTATTTGAGAAACTTTTTGGTTAATATATTTTTCATCTTCCATTAAAAAATCATAAACTTTTTTATAAAATTCTTCAAAATTAACCGGTATATTCTCTTTAAATTTTTCTCTTGATAAAATATCATAATAAATATTATTATAATAAGATATTTCAGTTAAATATCTTGATAAATCTATTAAATTATTATGTATATCATTTCTTATACCTTTATAATAGTTTATATCTGTTTTTTTAGTGTTTAAAAAATCACTATTCATATTGTTTATATTTTTAAATACTTCATTTTTAATATTATTAATTTTAAAGCTTTCATCTTCTAATTTACTTAATATATTATTTATATGTTTATTATTATCTTTCATTTCTTCTTCTCTAATTATTATATCTAAAATAGATAATTTTAAAATACCTTTATTTTGTTCATTTGAAGAGTCTATCATATTTTTTATAGTTTGATTTTTATTCATTTTTCCACCTCTATATCTATATTAACATTTATTTTTTAAAAATTCATCCTTTAATCTATGAAATATTTTTTAAAATAATTTTACTATGATCTTTAAATGACTTATAATATAAGAAGAATAGGAGGATATAACATGGAAATTATCTCATCTGAACTAACAAATATTATAAAATTACCTAGAGATATTAGTAAAATAATTAAAAACAAAAAATATTGCTTTTTTGATATTGAAACTACAGGATTTAGCAGATTTAAAAGCAAAGTTATGCTTATAGGAATTCTTTTTCCTACGCCTAATGGATCAAAAATAATTCAATTCTTTGCTAACAATTTAAATAATGAAAAAGAATTATTAATAAAATTTATATCTTTTATCAATAATTTTGATTTTTTGATTTCTTTTAATGGTGATACCTTTGATATACCGTTTTTAAATAGTAGACTTAAATTTAATTCTATAGACTATGTTCTTTCAAAAGATAATAATATTGATTTGCTAAAAGTTGTAAGAAAAAATAAAAATATTCTTGATTTAAATAATTGCAAATTAAAAACAGTTGAACAAAAATTAGGGATAAATAGAAAAGATATGATAGATGGAAAAGAAAGTATTGATTTGTATTATAAATACACAAAAACTAAAGATAATGCACTTAAAAGTACTATATTAGGCCATAATTATGATGATATTTATTACTTACCCAAATTGTTAAATATATATGATTTAATTGAATCTAAATCATATGTTTATTATTCATATCTTATAGATAATAAAGAAATTAAATTTGATATGGACATTAGAGAAATAAAGTTAAAAGAAGAAAAATTAAATATAAAAGGTAGATCAAATACTATAAATATAAATAAGCAAATATATTATAAGGATAATTATTCTTTTAATTGGGATAGTAGCTCTGGTTTATATAGTTTAGATATTGCTGTTGAGAGAGGAAAATTATCTAGTGGTAAATATTGTGATTATATAGATCAAAATAAATATGATTTGCACCTTAATATTAAAGATACAACTAATTATAATTTACCTGATAATCTTATAATTGTAAAGGATGATAAAAGATTAGTAAATAAAAATATAAAGAATATATTTAAATCATTTATTCATCAAATACTTAATAAACTATATATTGAATAAATACATTTAAAAAAAGCTTCTAAACATTACGTTTAGAAGCTTTTTCTTGGTGCCCAAAGGCGGAATCGAACCACCGACACGAGGATTTTCAGTCCTCTGC
>NZ_JBQCYD010000036.1:0-22310 GCF_052088025.1 Senegalia sp. (in: firmicutes)
GGCGACTCTTAATACTATATCAGTTTTTTTGAAGCTTGTCAACTCTTTTTTAAAAATTTTTTTTAAAGATTCTTTGCTTGCGCTTAAGATTAATAATATAAAGTTTTGAATGTCATATGCTTCCCTGACGACTTTTATTACTATATCAAAGATTATTGAATATGTCAATGTTTTTTAGAAAATATATTAATTATTTTATGATATAACACTTCCTAATGCAATTGAATTTAACTTTGTTTGATAGTCATCTGACCTTGATACTAATATAATAGGAACCTTAGCCCCCATTACTACTCCTGCTGATTTTGCTTTAGCTAAATATGTTAAACTTTTACCTATGCCATTTCCCATTTCTATATTAGGTACCAGCAAAATATCTACTTCCCCTGCAATATCACTTTTAAATCCTTTTATTTCTGCAGCATTTTTGGATATAGCTAAATCCAATGCTAAGGGACCTTCAACAATAACATTAGATTTAGCTTCATTTTTCCACAATTCTTCTATTTTTTTTGCATCAACTGTAGATTTTATTTTAAGATTCACTTTTTCTTTTGCAGAAAGACAAGCTACATTAATTTTTTCATATCCTAATTTTTCTAAAACATTTACAGAATTCTTTATTATAGTTAATCTTTCCTCTATAGTAGGATTTATATTCATACCCCCATCTGTAAGTATAAGTAATTTGTGATAGTTTGGTATTTCATATATCATCACATGACTTAGTAATCCCTCTTTTCTTAAGCCATATTCCTTATTTAAAACCTCTTTTAATAGTATGGACGTATCAATTAATCCTTTCATTATAAAATCAGCTTCTCCTGTTTTTATAAGTTTTATAGCTTTTACTGCTGACTCTTTATTGTTTTCTGCCTTTATTTTTTTATATTTTCCTATGTCAAGATTCAATTTTATAGCTATTTCTTCTGTTTTTTTTATATCCCCAATTAATATAGGTTCTATAATTTTTAGTTGTGCTGCTTCAACTATAGCTTTTAGTAATTCTTCATCTTCAGATGATGCAATAGCAAGTTTTTTTATTTTTTGTTTTTGACTTATTTTTATTAAATCTTTAATTGTATTCATGTATATCTCCTTATTTAAGAGTTTTATCTATTTCAAATTTACAAGCTTTGGTTATTTCATCTTCTGGATTTAATTCAAATGCTCTTTCTATATCTTTTTCTGCCTTTTCTACATTGTTCATTTGCAAGTAAGTCATGCCCCTATTACATAATATTTCTGATTCTTTAGGTTTAATCAAAAGTGCTTTATCAAAACTTGAAATAGCCTTTTCATTTTTACCTAAATTTGCATATGATAATCCAAGTTCATTTAATGTATCCACTTGCTTAGGTTCAAATATCAATACTTTTTCAAAATAATTTACTGCCTCACTATAGTTTCCAAGTTGTCTATAAGCAAGACCTATAAAAAACAATAAATTCCACCAATCTCCTTGATTTTCTGCTAGAGGAAGTAATTTTTCTAAGCCTTCATTTGCTTTACCTGTTAATACTAAATTGTATCCTTCTTCATAACTAACATCATCTTCTATTACTTTTAATTGTAAATTTATTTCATCTATCAATTCATCAATAGAGGTCATATTAATGAATTTTCTCCAGATTATTTCTGCTTTTTTAAATTGTTTAATATTTCTATAATGAAAGCCTAATTTATAATATGCTAAGCTAAAGCTTGCATCAATGTCTAATATAGTTTCAAACATAAAGGTAGATTTATTGAAAAATATATCACCTTCTTTGATTTCATTTTTATTATAAAAATTTATAGCCTTAGTTTCTAGTGCCAAAGCATAACTATATATACCTTTAACATTTTTATTATCTATGTTTATTAAACTTCTCAAATAAACAAGAGCATCATCGATATCATCAGCATCATTTAACTTTTTAATACCTTCTGATAATATATAACCTTCAATATTATTATCATATGAATATAAAAATTCTAAATATTCATCTTTATATTTAAACTTTGGATCTATCCCTAATAAATAAATCATTCCATCTACAAAGTTCTTTATTTTAAGCTCATCTACTTCTTCATTTGTCTGTATTTCTGATACTAAATCCTTAGCTATTAAAGGATATGGTATATCTTTATCTTTTAATTCAACAAAATAAATATCATTTGTCTTTTGTTTGAAATATTCTTCTACTCGTTTCATGCATACACTCCTCTTTATTTATATAAATCCCTCATATATATTCTTTTTCTTCTTGTACTTTTACTAAGTTCTTCAAATAATACCCCTCTATATAACATCATAAATGAAAAGATAACTTGACCTATTATAAAAGTTATAAGTCCTGCTAGTGAAAGATCTAACCCTAAACTAAAATTAATAGAAAATAAATCTAAAAATAATCTACCAGATAAGATATATAAAAGAACAATAAATATGGTGTTAGGTATAAACCATTCCAACCAATTTTCTTTTATAAATTCAAAAGCATAAGTAACAGTTTCCCAGGGATCATAGAATTTTTGATAAAGTGATTCAGGTAGTGCATTTAAAAGTAGAAATATGAGAATAGGTATTAGCATTGTAATAAAACTTCCAAGACTTCCAAGTATAGGTGAAAGAATCATACTATATAATACACTAGCTAACCAACCTATTAAAAGTACACTATATACCTTGCGAAGTAATGCTGTAAACCCTCTTTTAAAATCTTCTAAATCAAATTTGCCTACCCTTATTATATTTTGTAATAAATATAAATAATTTGATAACATAGATGCTGTTGCAAGTGCTAAAATTATACCACTCAATATTCTAAGAACACCCATAAATAAAGTGCTAATTACAAGGCTTAATACTATGTTTATTGCTATATATATAAATCCTGTAAGTATTAAACCCCAATTTTTCATTAATAATTCTGTACTCTTCTTAAAGGCATCCTTATTTAAATACCACAAATCTTTTAAAACAACCAACTATTTCACCTCTTTTAAAAATTCTTTAGTAATATCAGATACTTTGGATTTTGTAAAAACTTTACCTTTGCCCATATGTTCAAATATATAATATTTCTTTTCAAGTTTTATATCATTTTTATTAAAATCATTTGTTAATTTCAAAACATCAAATTTAAAACTTACTATAGAAATATCCCTTATCATTTTTTTTACAGGCATATTAATATATTGAGGTAAATATTTCCTTATATTTTTATCTTCCTTTAAAAAATCATGGCGTACACGTTTTATCATATCTTCATCATCTAACTTGATATAGTCAGGTAACTGTTTGTTATTATTAAATATATAATCGTATTTTAAAATCTCCATAAAAATTTGATTATCTTCTCCTATATTCTCTAAAAAATATTTATATAATATTTCATATAATTTCTTTAGACTATGAGATATTAGATGATACTCATTCTTTTCCCAATAACTTGCTAAATCTTCATAAAAATCAAATGGTGTAGCAAAATAATTTTTAATTATAAATTTTAATGTATTTCTAAAGTTTAGCTCATTACCATACTTTTCTACTAAATCTTCAATAACTTTAAGTTTTAATATATCTTTATATGATATAAATTTATTCTCCATAATTTCATAGGGAGGAGAATCTAAATATTTAAATTCATATTGTTCTTCCTTTGCTCTTAATTCAGATCCTTTTAATAATTTTAAAAAACCTAATTGTAATTTTTCTGCTTGTAAATTATATACATCATTAAAGGATTTTTTAAAGCTATTATAATCTTCATAAGGAAGTCCTACTATTAAATCAAGATGTTGATGAATATTTTTATAGTTATTTATTTTACCTACTACATATGATAATTTATTAAAATCTGTTGTTCTACCTATAGCTTCTATCGTCTTTTCATTTGTTGTTTGTACACCTATTTCAAATTGAAACATGCCTTCAGGTATATCTTTTAAAAAGCTTAGCATTTCTTCATCTAATAAATGTGCAGTAACTTCAAAATGAAAATTAATATTCTCTGGATTATTATCTATTATATAATTCATTATTTCCATTGAATACTCTTTATCTGTATTAAATGTTCTATCAACAAATTTAACTTGTTTAACTTTAGAATCTATAAGAAATTTCAGATCCTTTTTAACCCTATCTATTGAAAAAAATCTCACCCCATCAATAGTTGATGATAAGCAGAACTTGCAATTAAAAGGACATCCTCTTGAAGTTTCATAATATATTATTTTATTTTTAAATGAATCCATATTTTTAAAGGGAGAAGCTACCTTATCTAAATTCTCCATTAACATACGAGGTGAATTTATCTTTATCTCTTTATCATCCCTATATGATAGTCCAAGTATATTATTATATTTTTCATTATTTAAATATTCAATTATAAATTCTCTAAATGTTTCTTCTCCCTCTCCATAAATTATAAAATCTATAAAGGAATTGTCTTTCATTAAATTTTCTATATCAAAAGAAACTTCAGGTCCTCCTAGTATAATTTTTAAGTCAGGTTTAACTATTTTTAATTTCTTGCATATAGTAAGAGTTTCTTCTATTCCCCATATATATGTAGAAAATGCCAATACATCTATATCCTTTTTATAAATTTCTGATACTATAAAATCTACATTTTGATTTATCGTATATTCTTCAATTTCTATATTGATATTTAAATCACTTATATATTCTTTTAAATATCTTATAGAAAGAGAAGAATGTATGAATTTTGAATTAAGTGTTGTAATTAATAATTTCATTTTTTCACCTCTAGTTTATTATAATACTTTTTAACTTTAGCAGCAAATAACTATTTTTTATATCCCAATATATGAAAAAATTGTAGTTCTTGAATATAGTAATTTGCAAGTGAATAATTATATCTATCATAAGTATGGGCTGCAATGTATATATTTTCTATACTCCTTGGGCTTTTAATATCTACAATGACTAGGGAATGTTCAAATATAGAATCCGAATCAAAATTAAGTTGTACTATATCTCCTATTTCAACACTATCTATATTACTTACTTCTGCTATAGGTCCTCTTTCTTTATTGTTTGTTAAAAATTTTCTTAAATAATTTGCTGATGTCCATGCTGGGGCTCTATCATTGACATTATTATAGTACCATCCTTCCCACTTTTTATAATTCATGGGACATTCACCTGCATGTAAAACCTGAGAGATGAAATTAGTGCAATCGCCTCCCAATTCTTCAAAATTATAATATTTAGAATTTCTATCAAAAGCCCATTTTTTTGCATATTCTATTGCTTTTTGTCTGTTATATTTATATAATTTACTCATAGCTATCCCTCCTATTAAACTTTACTCTAAAAATATAGAATTATACCAAAAATTAAATAAATATTATCTATATTCCTTGTAAAAAAAGAAGGAATAATATACACTTTTGTAGAAAGATATAATATAGACTTATGAAAGGAGAAAGATTATGCAAGAATTTGAAAAAATATCTATAGCAGAAATACCTAAAAAAGACATGTTACTTATTTTAAAAGCCCTTGAATATACAGGAGAACATACAAATTCAGATGAATATTTATCTTTGAAAAATAGTATTATTAGTGAACTTAGTGAACTTGCAGATAGTTCTGAAGATGAATTTATAGATTATTTACAAAAATAAATATCACAACCCTAGGGTTGTGATATTTATTTTTGTAATTTATATAATCCTGATTTAGTAATTACTTCTATTACTTCTCTATCATTATCCATATATCTTTTTATTAATTTACTTTTATTAAGCAGGGGATGATTTATTATATCTCCTATTTTAAAATTAAATATATTAGGAAGTGTTGTTATTTCAACTTTCAAGTCTTCAAGGTTTATTCTTCCCTTCCTAAGTTTTATCAGATAATCAGATATTTTCTCTATAAATTCACTGTTCTTATATTCTAAACTTAGTAATTTTTCATTGTTTATACTAGAAATTCCAGATAAAAATAATTCATCTATACTTATATCTTTATTTCCATCTAATATAGTAAGCGATTTTATCAATATGTTTTTATTTGAAAATTCTTTCTCATTTAATAAGTTTATAAAGTGAATTTTTACTTTTTCAAAATCTATGGTAAAATTCCCACTATATTTTTCTATAGGTTTTTTATAATAAACACTATATTCTCTCAAAAACTCCTTCTGAGAAAAGTTTATTACTTCTTCCTTTAAACTTGATATTATATCTCCCAAATTTATTTCTTTTTTTATTACTATATCTAATAGTTTTCCTAATAATATCTGTTCCATTAAAACATATATATTACCCGTTAAAACTAATATTGATTTAATTATTTCCGCTCTTATATTTTCAAATTCCTCATTAGATAAAACTATTGGTATCAATATAGAATTAAAACTGCTTGATTTTAAAGTCCAATAATCAGCTATATCTAAATCTATAATTTCTAATGGGTTTAAAGTATAATAATCCTTTAAAAATTCTATTTCTTTTTTAAGCCGTTCAAGGTTTATAATGACACTATCACTTTCCTTTAGAGGAGTTAAAGATTTTATAGTGCTAATCATTAACTGTACCTTATATGATCTATAATCATTGTCTTCTTCATTTATTCTGTCAATTGCCCCGGCAGAATAAAGTATATTTTTTATATTTTCTTCAATCATAATTACCTCCTAAAACATCAATAGGTATATTATAACAAAAATTTATAGAGATACCTAGGTATCTCTATAAATTAATAGTATTTTGATATTACATCTTTTCAGGTGCCTCTACCCCTATAAGATAAAGACCAGTTTTTATAACATTTCTTGTAGATTTTACTAATAATAATCTAGCCTTTTTAAGTTCTTCATCATCTATTAATATAGGACATTCATGATAGAACTTATTAAATGCTTGAGCAATATCAACAATATGACGTGTAATAATTGCTGGCTCATATTTATCCATAGCATCTATTACTATTTGTTTGAAATCATGTAATAATCTAACTAAATTTACCGCTTCTTCATTTAAGAGTAAGGAATAATCTATATCAGCACTTACATCTATTTTTGCTTTATTTAATATACTACTTGCCCTAGCATGAGTATATTGAACATATGGACCAGTTTCTCCTTCAAATGACAATGTTTTTTCCCATGAAAAAGTATAATCTTTTATCCTGCTATTAGATAGCTCTTGAAATACTATAGCGCCTATTCCTATTTGTTTTGCAACTTCTTCTTTATTTTCTAAATTAGGATTTTTTTGCTCTATTATTTCTTTTGTTTTATCAACTGCCTTTTTTAAAACATCCTCTAAAAATACTACTCTACCTTTACGAGTACTCATTGTTCCATCTTCAAGTGATACCATGCCAAAGGGAACATGTACGCAATCTTTTGCCCATTTAAATCCCATTAATTCAACCATCTTCATCCATTGTTTAAAATGTAGTAATTGTTGTGAACCAACTACATATATATTTCTATAAAAATCATAGGTTTCTTTTCTATATAAAGCAGCTGCAACATCACGTGTTATATAAAGTGTAGATCCATCTCTTTTTTGTACAAGAGCAGGAGGCATACCATATTTTTCTAAATCTACTATTCTTGCACCTTGAGAATCTTCCAAAATCCCTTTTTCATTCATTATATCTATTACTCTAGGCATTTTATCAGAGTAAAAACTTTCCCCTGTAAAAGAATCATATTTTATATTTAACATATCATATACTCTGTTAAATTCCTTCAAACTTACATCTCTCATCCATTGCCACAATTCTTTAGCTTCACTATTATTTCCTTCTAATTTAAAGAACCACTCACGTGCTTTATCATCAAGTTCAGGATTTTTTTCTACTTCTTCATGAAACTTTATATATAGCTTTAAAAGTTCTGGTATTGGATTTTTTTCTATTACTTCTCTATCTCCCCAAGCTTTATATGCTACAATTAATTTACCAAATTGTGTTCCATAATCTCCTAAGTGATTTATAGCTATAGTATTAAACCCTAAAAAATCATATATTCTATAAATAGAATGCCCTATTACCGTACTTCTAATATGTCCTATGTGAAATGGTTTAGCTATATTAGGTGATGAAAATTCTACTATTACATTTCTATCTTCACCTATATTTGTAGCACCATATTTATCTTCTTTTTCAAATACTTCTTTTAATACAATTTCAGAAAATAACTCTTTGTTTATAAAAAAGTTTACATAAGCACCTTTATTTTCTATTTTTTCAAAATACTTATTATCACCAATCATTTTAACTATATCTTCTGCAATAACATTAGGAGACTTTCTAAATATTTTTGCCATCTTAAAACAAGGCATTGCATAATCTCCCATATCATAACTTGGTGGTGTTTCTACTAATTCTAATACTTCTTCTTTAGATATTTCTTCTACATTTTGATTTATAATTTCTGCTAATTTTTCTTTAAAATCTATCATAATATAACCTCCTAAATATTTTAAATTACTTTTATATACAACAAAAAACTCATCTCTATAAAAGAGACGAGTTTTACCCGTGTTACCACTCTAATTGACATAAAAATCCATGTCCACTCATACTATATTAACGGATTAACCGACTCATCTTACTTTTTTCAGATGGCTTCTCCAAGTCTCTATTCAAATATAAAAATGTATCAGTTTCCACCAATCCTGACTCTCTAAAACTATTTTTATATCCTACTATTCTCTTCATAGAATTTTCATATTAATTTCTATTAAATATATCATACTATTAGATACTATTCAAGTAAAATCTTATCAGTATTTTTGACACCATTTAAGATAGCTTTTTCCATAGTTCTAGCTGCAAGCATTCCAACAGCATTAATATCAGCCTTTATCTTACCCGTAGAGAGCGAAAATATAGTATCTCCATCAAAGGTAGAGTGGGATGGCCTTATAGCTCGTGCAAAACCATTATGTGCCATAGAAGCTATTTTATTCATCTGTGCTTTATCAAAAGTAGCATTTGTTATCACTGCCCCTATAGTAGTATTTTGTCCAAATAAGTTTTTTGCAAACTTATAATTCTTTATCATTTCATCTTCTGTATTTATAAACTCATTTTTCTTATTTATAAGCCCTGAAATTATCTTACCACTTTCATTATCAACTATATCTCCTAGAGCATTTACAGCTACTATAGATAATACTTTTAAATCATCTATCTGTATGCCATAAACTCCAATTCCACCTTTCATAGCACTTTTTAAGCCATATAACTTACCCACACTTGCTCCTATTCCCGCTCCGAATGAACCCTGCTTAAAATTATTTTCGTATGCATTTAAACATGCAGTGTAACCTAGTTTTTTATCTGGGCGTATTTTAGGATTTCCTAAATTCAAATCAAATAAAACAGCACCACAAACTATAGGTACTTTAGCTACTCCTGTATCAAAACCTATATTTTTCTCCTCCAGAAATTGCATAACTCCACTAGCACAATCAAGTCCATATGCACTGCCACCACTTAAAAATACAGAATGAATTTTTTCCATCATATTTTCTGGTTTAAGTAAATCTGTTTCACGGGTTCCAGGTGCTCCCCCTCTTACATCCACACCTGCTATGAAACCTTGTTCTGAAATTATTACAGTACATCCTGTAGGTCCATCTTCATATTCTGCATTTCCTATGAAAATATCTTCTATATCATTTATATTTATTTCTTTCATATATTTAACCTCACTTTAAATTAACAACTGTAACTCCAGTTCCACCTTCACCATATTTACCTATCCTGTATGAATCAATTAATTTGTGGTTTTTAAGTTGCTTTTTTATCCCTTCTCTTAATACTCCAGTACCCTTACCATGTATTATAGTAACTTGATTTAATCCAGACATATATACATCATCTAAATATTTATCTACATCAAGCATTGCTTCCTCTAAATTTTTACCCCTTAAATCAAGTTCTGTCTTAACCCTTTTTGACTTTGTTTTTATCATACCTCTTGTTCTTTCTTCTGTTTTTTCACTTACTTCATCTACTACTTTTTCAATATTATTTACATTGACATTTATTTTCATTATTCCAGCTTGTACAGTTAAATTTCCATCTTTATCTGGTTCTGTTACAACAGTTGCTATTTGGTTTAAACTTAAAAGTTTAATACTATCTCCAGGTTTTAGATTTTTGGGTGGTTTTTTATTGGTTTTTCCTAATATGTTTTCAGATAAACCATCACTTACTTTATCTAAATTACTTTTTAATTTATTTTTAGCATCTTGTATTTGTTTATTCTTTTCTTTTTCTATATCTGTAGATATATTTCTAAGTTCTTTAATTATATCATTAGCTTGTGATTTAGCATTTTCTAATATATCTCTTGCTTCAATTTTAGCATTTCTTAAAGCATCTTTTCTTATTCTATCAATTTTTTCTTGTTTTATTTCTAATTCATTTCTTAATTTTTCTATTTCTTTTTTTTCTCTTTCAGATCTTTCTTTATTTATTTCACTTGTATTTCTATCTTTTTCTATTTGTGATAATACATCTTCAAATTCTATATTTTCTTTAGATAATATCTCTTTAGACTTATTTATTATAATATCATTTAAACCAAGTCTTTTTGATATTTCAAAAGCATTAGATTTTCCAGGTATTCCTATGAGCAGTTTATAAGTGGGACTAAGTGTTTCTACATCAAATTCAACTGATGCATTTTCTATACCTTCAGTAGATATAGCATATAATTTAAGTTCACTATAGTGAGTTGTAGCTATAGTTTTTACATTTTTATCGTGAAGATAATCTAATATAGACATGGCAAGTGCTGCACCTTCTGTGGGGTCTGTACCTGCTCCAAGCTCATCAAATAGCACCAAACTATTTTCCTCTATATTTTCTATTATATTTACTATATTAGTCATATGAGATGAAAAGGTACTTAAGTTTTGTTCTATACTTTGTTCATCGCCTATGTCAGAAAAAACATTTTTAAAAACAGCTATTTTACTACCTATACTACAAGGTATATGAAGCCCCGCTTGTACCATAAGTGTGAGTAATCCTACTGTCTTTAATGTTACAGTTTTACCACCTGTATTCGGCCCTGTAATTATAAGAGAATGAAAATCTTCACCAAAATATATATCATTCGCTACTACTTCTTTATCTGGAATCAAGGGATGTCTTGCTTTTTTTAGAGAAATTTCTCCCTTATTATTTAATATAGGTTTGATCGCATTCATATCTAATGCAAGTTTACCTTTTGCAAAAATAAAATCAAGTTTAGCTAATATATTTTGATTTTCTATTAATTCTTCGCTAACCAAAGCTACTTCTTCACTTAATCTTTTTAATATCTTTTCAATTTCTTTTTGTTCATCAATTTTAAGTTCTTTTAATTCATTATTCAAATTAACAATAGCAATAGGCTCCACAAATAAAGTAGCTCCACTTGCAGATTGATCATGAACTAGTCCTTTGAAGGTAGATCTGTTTTCTCTTTTTACTGGTACCACATATCTATCATTTCTTATAGTAATGATGCTATCTTGTAAGATGGACTGATTTTTCGAGGAATTTATTATTGAATTCAGTTTATTTCTTATACTAGAATTTTTCACTTCCATCTGCCTTCTAATATTTCTTAAAGTAGGACTTGCATTATCTGATATTTCTTCTTCGCTTATTATAGCATTTTCTATTTCCTCTTCTAAGTTTTTATTTAAAGCTAAGCTATAAATATAGCCTTCTATTATAGGATAACTTGAATCCCTATCTCCCTTATCACTATTTATAAAAGTTTTAAGCTTTCTAGATGCTCTTAAACTATCTCCTATTTTAAGTAAAATTCCAGGATAAAGTATTCCACCTTTATTTGCTCTTATAACATTATCTTTGATATCATTAATTCCTCCAAGTGGAGGGTTTCCTCTCTTTAATACCATATTTAAAGATTCTTTTGTTTCATCTTGAGCACTTTCTATTTTTATATAATCTTTCATAGGCATCAAATCATCTACTATTTTCTTGCCTAAATTGGATTCAGCTTTTGTTTTTAATCTTTCTTGAATCTTAAAATACTCTAATGTATTTAAAGATTTACCTTTTATAATATTCAATTTATTCTACACCTCTCTAGAAAATTACTATTTACATTAACCTTTATTTATTTTTCTAATTTCTATTATGAGATTATTTAAAGTTATATTTAATCTATCTATTTCTGATTTAATTTCATAAATTTTTTTATCAATATATTGTGGCCTAGAATCTTCTTTATATATTCCAATATCTTTTCTCTTTACTGGTTCTTCTGTTTTTTTTAATATTACACTAAACTTACCTGATGCTTCTATCATTGCTTTTTCTACATCTTTTTCATTATTTACACCAAATATCCTAAGTTCTTGTCTTAAATTATAAATATTAAATTTTTCTTTTTTCATATTACCTTTTAAAATTTTACCATCCTTTATAAGATATCTTGGTCTACCTTCAATCAATTTAGCAAACTTTCTATTTTTATAAGCAAATATAGCTAAAATAACTTCAAGTGCTGCTATTGTTATTAGTACCAATATTCCATCATGAAATGGGATCTTACGTTCAAGTGCTACTGCACTCATTATATGACCAATACCTGTCATTAAAACAAAATCAAAAGCTCCCAGTTCCCCAATAGATCTTTTACCCATCAACCTAACAGTAATTAATGCTAAAAAATACACACCAATTGCACGTGCCAAATAAATTGGATCTTCTACTAAATGTTTATGCATTATTATTCCTCCAGTTTAGATATTAATATATATTCTAAACTGAAGAATGAAAATTATTCTTTAATGTCCATATTCATTTTTTAATTCTTCTAATTCTTTTTTTAATCTTACAAGTTCTACTTGATTTTCAAATAATTTGTTTTGTAATCCATTTATCATTCTTTCACTTTCTTCTAATTCTTTTTCTTTTAAAAGAAGTGAATCTTTAAAATCTCTTGCTAAAGTAGAATTCTTTTCTTTTTCATTTTTCACATTATATAATTCTTCCTTTGATTCATCTCTTTCACTTTTTATTTTTTCATAATTTGATTTCATATCTTCATTTTCTTCTCTAAGTCTTTCTAATTCTTCAAATGGTTCTTTTATTTCTTCTTTTAAATCCTCTAAATCTAATTTAACTTTATAATATTCATCCGTTATTGTAAAAGCAGTAAGTATTGCAGCCATAGATTGACTAAATTTATTATTTTTATTTATTATTTCTTTCATTTTAGAATCAATATAACTTGCAATATGATGAACATATTCTTCTGATTCTTCTCCTATTACTGTATAATCTTGTCCATTTATCTTAACTATGACTTTTCTTTTTTCAGTCATAAAATCATCTCCTCTAATCAAATATACTTAATACCATTATATAATTAATCTGCTTAAATTTAAAGGGTATGGTTAAAAACCATACCCTTTAAATTTAATCTCTTAAACTTGCATTAAGATTATTAATCAATTTTTCAACTATTTTTTCATGAACTTGTGAAACTTCTTCATCTTTAAGAGTTCTATCCTTTGCTCTATAAATAATAGAATAAGCAACAGATTTTTTATTTTCAGGTATTTGATTACCCTTATAAATATCAAATAAATTTATGCTTTCAACTAGATCTCCTGAGTTTTGCTTTATTATATCTTGAATTTCTTTTACTAATATGTCTTCATCTACTACTAGTGCTATATCTCTAGTTATAGCAGGATATTTAGGTAGTTCTTTATATTTCTTATCTAGGTTAGTTATGGATGATAATATATCTAAATTAATTTCTGATACATAAGTTTTCTCTTTTAATCCATAATTATTTAATACATCAGGATGAATCTCTCCTATTACACCTAAATCAATATCCCCATATATAATATTTGCACATCTCCCTGGATGGAATGAATTATTGTTTTCTTCTACTATATACTCTACATCTTTTATGCCAAGTATAGAAAATAAATTATTTAACATTCCTTTTAAATAGAAAAAGTCAGTCTTACCATACATTCCAATAGTTAATGTTTTATTTTCAGTAGGTAAAATTATTTTATCTGAATCTTTTGGTATAAAAACATTTCCTATTTCATAAGTCCAAGCCTTTTTTACACTATATTTATAATTTCTAGATAAAACATCTAAAGTATTAGAAATTAGTGTAGTTCTCATCACACTATAATCATCACCTAAAGGATTCATTATCTCTACATTTTTTCTTTTTATACTGTTCTTTTCTAAAGATATCTTATCATAAGATTTTGGACTGATGAAAGAATATGTAGTTATTTCATTGAGTCCCATACCTGTTAGAGAGTTTTTTATAGTATCTTCTATTTTTCTTCTTTTTGATTTCACGCCTTTGGTTAAAACACCAATTAAGGGCTCTGACTTAATATTATGGAATCCATATATTCTTCCTACTTCTTCCACTAAATCCGTTTCTATATTTATATCACTTCTAAATGTAGGAATATTTACTTCTATATGATCTTCTTTTTTATATGACTTTAGTTCCAAACTATTTAAGACATCTATCATATATTCATCTGATAGCTCTACTCCTAGCATTTCATTTGCTTTTTTTGGTCTTAATTTTATAATGAATTCCTCTGTTTTATTAGAATATATGTCAAAGTTTCCATCTATTATATTTCCAGAATCAATCATTTCTATCAACTGACAAACTCGCTTGCATGCTTGATCAGAGATGTTTGGATCTAAATCTTTTTCATACTTTGCTGAAGCATCTGTTCTTAATCCTATTTTTTTTGCAGTAAGTCTAATATTTCTACCATTAAAATTAGCAGATTCTATTAATATATTTTTTGTATTCTCATCTACTTCAGTATTTTCTCCACCCATTACTCCAGCAATAGCTATAGGATTTTTATTATCTGCTATTACAAGCATATCTTCAGATAATTTTCTTTCTACACCATCTAAAGTAGTTATTTTTTCATTTTCCTTTGCATTTCTAATAATTATATCATTTCCATTTATTTTATCTAAGTCAAAAGCATGTATAGGTTGACCTAGTTCTAACATAACATAATTTGTTATATCTACAATGTTATTGATAGGTCTTATATTTGATTCTATTAATTTTCTTTTAATCCACATAGGTGAAGGTTTTATTTCTACATTTTCTATAACTTTTGCATAATATCTATTACATAAATCCTTGTTTTCAACCTCTATATTTTTTATTGTGTTTTTTATATCACCAGTTTCATTTTTAATAGCAATTTCAGGATAATTTAATTTTTTAGAAAAAGTAGCAGCTGTTTCACGTGCCATTCCTATAATACTTAAACAATCTGATCTATTAGGTGTTATTTCAAAATCAATAATTTCACCCCTAAGACCTAGAGCTTCTCTTATGTCTTGGCCTAGAGGATATTCTTCATTTAAAATATATATTCCATCCTTTAATTCTTTTGATATTAAATCTTCCCTTATGCCTAATTCACTAGCAGAACAAAGCATACCTCTTGAAACTTCCCCTCTTAATTTACTCTTTTTTATTTTCATACCATTTGGAAGTTCTGCTCCTACAATTGCTACTGGTACATAATCATTTACTTTAATATTTGTAGCCCCAGTAACTATTTGAAGAGTTTCATCTCCAATATCAATATTTGTTATAACTAATTTATCAGCATTAGGATGAGGGTTAATCTCTAATATTTTTCCAACTACTACCTTTTCTACACCCTTATCTATTTTTTCAATTGAATCGACATGAGAACCACTCATAGTAAGTTTATCTGCAAGTTCACGTGTATCAACATCATCTATATCTACATATTCTTTAAGCCATTTTATAGGTATTAACATTATTTTTCCTCCTTCAACTAAAATTGATTTAAAAATCTCATATCATTTTCAAATAATAATCTAATATTATCTATATTGTATTTAACCATTGCAATTCTATCTACACCTAATCCAAAGGCAAATCCACTATATTCATCTGGATTTATACCACAATTTCTAAGAACTTCTGGATGAACCATACCACATCCAAGTAATTCCATATCCCAACCAGTATCATTACATGATTTACAGCCCTTTCCCATACAGTTTAGACATGAAACATCTACTTCTGCACTTGGTTCTGTAAAAGGGAAATAATGTGGTCTAAATCTAGTTTTCATTCCTTCTCCAAATAATTCCTTTATAAACATATCTATTGTGTGTTTTAAATTAGCCATAGTTATATTCTTATCTATTACAAGACCTTCTAATTGATGAAACATTGGTGAATGAGTATCATCAACATCATCAAACCTAAATGTTCTCCCTGCAGATATTATCTTAAGTGGTGGTTTGTTTTCTTTCATTGTTCTTATCTGTACAGGTGAAGTATGCGTCCTAAGTAATATGTCATCTGTTATATAAAAAGTATCAGTCATGTCTCTTGATGGATGATTTTCAGGCGAATTTAATGCATCAAAGTTATTTTCTACAGTTTCAACTTCTGGTCCTTCTACTACACTAAATCCCATATTTAAAAATACATTTTCTAATTCTTCTATTGTCTGCATAAGGGGATGTCTGTGTCCTAAATTTATTTTTTCTCCTGGTAGTGTAATATCTATCTTTTCATTTTTAAGCTTTTCATTTTTCTTTTTATTTTCTAAATTAGATTTTATATTCTTTATATTATCTTCTAATTCACCTCTTAGCTCATTTACTATTTTACCTACTAGAGGTCTTTCTTCTTGCGATAAAGAGCCCATGCCCCTTAATATTTTAGTTAATTCACCTTTCTTTCCTAAATATTTAACCCTAAAATTATCTAAATCTGTCAAGTTATTTATTTCTTTTAATTCCTTAATAGCAATACTTCTTAAATCTTCAATTTTTTCTTTCATTATAATTACTCCTTTCTAATAAATAAAACCCTCATCTCAAAAAGAGACGAAGGTTATTCGCGGTACCACTCTTATAGCTATAAATTATTATAGCCACTCAATTTTTTTAACAGCAAAGCCGGCATAGATTTACTTTATTTCAATCTAGCAGTTCAGAAGTGAATTTCAATATTATCATACATAAGGATATTTACAGCCAAGATATCCTCTCTCTAAATGAATCAAATATTTACTCTCTTCATCATAACTTTTAATTATGAATTTATAGATAGGTTCTTATACATAAGATATGCATTTATGGATCCAGTAAGTTTAAATAATTGCCAAAACAATTGATCAGATGCCATCACTTACACCCCTTTAATGCTATTTAATTAAATTATAGCATTAAGTTAATTAAAAAACAAGGCGTATACAAGCTTATTATATAAATTTTCTAAATATTTCTTCTTTGTCTTAATACTTCATACATAATTATTGAAGAAGCCATGGCTACATTTAATGATTCAGATTTACCATCCATAGGGATGATGATATTCTCATCACTTAAATCACATATTTCTTCATCCAATCCATTTCCTTCATTTCCTATTACAATAGCTATATCCTCTTTTAAATTTATATCATAACAATATTTAGCATGATTTAATGTAGTTGCTAAAATTTTTACATTATTGTTTTTTAATCCTAATATAACTTCCTTAGTATCTTCTAATTGAACTATAGGCATATGAAATAATGAACCCATGGTAGATCTAAGTACCTTTTGGTTGTATATATCTACTGATCCCTTACTTACAATAATACCACTAGCACCTAGCGCATCTGCACTTCTTATAATTGTGCCCATATTACCAGGATCTTGTAATTTATCTAATATCACTATAAAAGTTCCATCTTTAATCATATCTTTTATTTCATGATTTTTCATGCTCAAAACAGCAATTATACCTTGAGTATTTTCAGTATCAGATATATCCTTAAATAAATTATGATCTATTTTATATGTTTCATATTCATTTCCAACATAGTTAAATAACTCTTTTCCATTTTTAACATCAAATAATTTATCAGAATATAAAATATATTTTATATCTTCATGGGATTTTATAGCATCTTCTATAATCCTAATTCCTTCAATGATAAAAAGTCCTTTTTTAAATCTATTTTTTTTATTATCCAAACTTTTTACTTCTTTTATAATCTTATTTGAACTACTTTTAATATCCATTTACATCCTACTTTTCTAATGTTTTTAAATCTTCATTATGTCCAATAACAATTAGAACATCTTCTTTATTTATCTTATCATCTGCATAAGGTGTAATATTTATTTCTTTTCCATGTCTTATAGCTATTACATTTATTCCATATTTACTAGGTAATTTCAGTTGCTGTAATGTCTTATTTACCCATTCATCTAATGCAGTAAATTCAACAATACTATAATCTGGAGCAAATTCAATATGATCTAATATATTAGAAGATACTAGACTTCTTGCCACACGACTTCCCATATCTCTTTCAGGAAAAACAACTTTGTCAGCTCCGGTTTTTTCTAGCACTTTAGCATGAAGGGCATTTTGTGCTTTAGCTATTACAAATTTTATTCCTAATTCTTTTGTTATTAAAGTTGCCATTATAGATGCTTGTAAATCTGATCCTATTGTAACTACTGCTACATCAAAATTTCTAAGTCCAAGGGATTTTAATGTATTTTCATCAATAGCATCAGCCTGGACTGCATAAGTTACTTTATCTGATATTTCTTGAACTTTTTCTTCATTCTTATCTATAGCAAGAACATCATATCCTAAATTATAAAGTGTTACAGCAACACTTGTACCAAAACTACCACAACCAATTACAACAAATTGTTTCATTTTAAAACCTCCTATCCTACAGTAATTCTTTCTTTTGGATACCTATAAAGTCCTTTTTTCTCTCTTCTTCTCTTAGCAAAAGCAAATGCCATTGTAAGTGGTCCAAGTCTCCCAATAAACATGGTTATAGCTATTATTATTCTTCCAATATCAGATAAATAAGGAGTAAGACCTCTTGAAAGACCTACAGTTCCAAATGCTGATACAGTTTCAAATGTAATATCTAAAAAGCTATATCGTTCTAAATTAGTTTCAGTTAAAGATAAAATCATGGTAACAACTATTACTATAAGAAGACCTATACCAAGTACTGCAAGAGCTCTAAATATTATTTCTATAGGAATTCTTCTTGCGAATATTTTAACATCACTATCACCTCTAACCACTGAGATTATAGCAAGTATTACAACGCCTATAGTTGTAGTTTTTATACCCCCTGCTGTTGAACCGGGAGATCCTCCTATAAACATAAGTATTATTATCATAAAAGCTGTAGCATTTGTTACTCCGGCCATACTTACACTATTAAAACCTGCTGTTCTTGGAAGTACAGATTGAAAAAATGAAGTCATAACCTTTGAACCAAATGATAAATTTCCTATTGTCTGAGGATTGTTATATTCTACAACTAGAAATATTAGAAAACCTACTAATAAAAGAGCAAAGGTCATAACTAAAACCACCTTTGTATGTAATGTTAATTTTCTAAACTTTCTAGTGTTTGATATATCCAAATAAACTGAATAACCTATACCACCGAGTATTACGAGTAGACTTATAGTTCCATTTATTATAGGACTTGTTACAAATGATTCTAAACTATTTCCTATTATATCAAATCCAGCATTACAATAAGCAGAAATTGCATGAAAGACTGAATACCATAATCCTTTTCCAATCCCATATTCAGGAATGAATTTAAAGGATAATAATATTGTTCCAATGCCCTCTATTACTAATGTAGATATTATTATATATCTTGTAAGTTTAACTACTCCAGATAAAGAAAATTGATTCAGTTCTTCTTGCATTATGAGTCTATCTTTTAATGTTATCTTTTTACCTATCACAAGAGGAACTAGAGTTGCCATAGTCATAAAGCCAAGTCCACCTATCTGTATCAAAAAAAGTATAAGTATTTTGCCAAATAATGACCAATGAACAGCTGTATTTACAACTACAAGCCCTGTAACACATACAGCTGAAGCTGAAGTAAAAAAAGCATCAATAAAGCCTATGCTCCTACCATCAGCTGAAGCCATGGGTAAATTAAGCAAAGTAGCTCCTATAAAAATCAGTGTAGCAAAACCTAAGACTAATACTTGAGCAGGATTAGATTTAAATTCATTAACTCTACTTTTAAGTTCTATTTCAATCATCCCCTAGCTAATTCTTTATTAATTATTTTTTATTATATCATTTAAACCTTAAGAGTAAAAGATATTAAATGTATTATATCCTAAAATAGCAAAAATAAAAGCCCCGCTAAACGGAACTTTTGTTTTATATATTTTCTTTTACTGTTTCTACTAATGATTTAAATCCTTCTGGATCATAAATTGCCATCTCTGAAAGCATTTTTCTGTTTATATCTACATTAGTTTTCTTTAAACCATTTATTAACTTACTATAAGATAAACCATTCATTCTTGCAGCAGCATTTATTCTTGTAATCCAAAGTTTTCTAAAGTCTCTTTTTCTTAATTTACGTCCTATATATGCTGATCTAAGAGCTCTCATTACTGCTTGATTAGCAGGTTTAAATAATTTGCTTTTAGTTCCATAATATCCTTTTGCAAGTTTCAATACTTTTTTATGTTTCTTTTTAGCGTTCATCGCCTTTTTAACTCTTGCCATCTGAAAAAACCTCCCTTAACTATCCTTATCTATTTGTATGGTAATAATTTTTCTATTCTTTTTTGATCACTGCTATCCATAATTTTTTCTTTTCTTAATTGTCTTTTTCTCTTTGAAGATTTTTTACCTAATATATGGCTTGTATAGTTACTCCATCTCTTTATCTTACCTGTTCCTGTTTTCTTAAATCTTTTAGCTGCTCCTCTATGAGTTTTCATTTTCGGCATACTATTTCCTCCTCTCGATTATGACTCTTTTGGAGATAAAAACATTACCATATTTCTACCTTCCATCTTAGCTCTTTTATCTATAACTCCTACTTCAGAAGTCAATTCAGCAAATTGTTTAAGTACTTCTCTTCCAACTTCTGTATGTCCAAGCTCTCTACCTCTAAATCTAACTGTAACTTTTACTTTATCACCATTTTCAAGAAACTTTACAGCTTTATCACTTTTAACATTCAAGTCATGATCTTCTATTCTTGGAGTTAATCTGATTTCTTTTGTGTTAATAGTTTTTTGATTTTTTCTAGCTTCTTTTTCTTTTTTAGCTTGTTCATATTTGTGTTTTCCATAATCCATTATTTTACAAACAGGTGGTTTAGCATTTGGAGCTATCTTTACAAGATCTAATTTCCTATCATCAGCTATCGCTTGAGCTTCTCTACCAGGAACTACTCCTAATTGGTCACCATTGGAATCAATAAGTCTTACTTCTCTATCTCTAATTTGCTCGTTAATTTGAAGTTCTTTAATATCAAGGCACCTCCTATATGATTTTAACGCAATAAAAAAAGCGAGTTTTTTAAACTCCGCCTTCTCAAAAATAGAAATAAACACATAGATATATTCTATGCTTTTCTTCTATTAACCCGATTAGCCTCAAGCTATAAGGTGAGAAGCGGAAACTTCTACTTTGTTTTCTATTACATTGTATATTAAAATATTTTGGATGTCAAGTTTAATTTTTAAATTATTATTTTTATACTTCTATATAATACCATTAATAATAATTAAAACTTTCTGATATTACATCCTTAATTGGTTAAACTATTATTACAAAATTATATAAAGGCGGAGATAAATTGAAAAATAAATTATTTAAAATTTGTTCAGTAACACTAATTATAATTTCTTTTCTTTTAATATTTGATGCATTTTCTAAGTCTATAAATATCTTTGATATTACAATTGGCCAAAGATTTATAATGTTGTTAATTATATCTACTATGCTTTTTTACAATAAAAAAGTAAGTGGTAATAGACAATTAGTGATGGCTTCTGTAAATTCAGATAAAAAATCAGATAATAGTTTTGCTAAAAATGATAAGCCAGATGTTTCATTTAATGATGTAGCAGGATTAGAGGAAGTTAAAGAAGAGATGCAAGAAATTATTGATTTTATCAATAATTCAGAAAAGTTTCATAAGATGGGTGCAAAAATTCCAAATGGTATATTATTTCATGGACCTCCAGGAACTGGAAAAACATTGCTTGCTAAGGCTGTAGCAGGAGAAACTAATTCAACCTTCCTTTACTGTAGTGGATCAGAGTTTGTAGAAAAATATGTAGGAGTAGGAGCAAAAAGAATAAGGTCACTTTTTGAAAAGGCAAAGAAAGATTCACCCACAATAATATTTATAGACCCTATGTGGTAGGATAGTTGTCGTAAACTAATAATAGTGTATAATTAAAATAT